>CBDUUS010000101.1:0-4984 GCA_965370465.1 uncultured bacterium
TTCTCTTCCAGCAATGCCGCATATTCGATTTTTGTATCAATATTGTCCTTCTCGCTGTCAAAGCGTATTATAAGGCCATCTATCTCACCAAGATATTTGTTTGCAAGGGATCTATATTCATATTTATAATCCTGGAGCATTGATACCTTTTGTTTATCCCTTTTCTTATCGAGTCTCACGAGTATTAGGATTCCGATTGAAAGGATTACTATTATTCCGCTAATGGCCCCGTAGAGGATCGCAAGGTTAAATAGCTCAAAATCTAATACGTTCTGTAATTTTAGAAGGTAAAGAGTCAGAGTACCTATTTCCAGAACAAGTGCCGCTACTATCATTATAAAATATTTAAGCCTGATCACTTTATATCCAAAATCCCTGAAATAGGTCCTGAATTTTCTTTTTACCAAAGTACTGCCTCCATATATCAAGAATAATAATTTTTTTAATATAATTATTATTAATTTAATACATTTTATCAATAAATAATAATTAACACAATAATATTTAGTAATACAAATGTATATCAATAGCATATTATGAATATATTATTTAAATAATATAATAATCAGTGTGATTTAAATAAATAGATATTATAAGGCGCTGATTCTAATTGCCGGGGCAGGGGAATCTGAAAAGGGTATAAATGATATTAAAAGGTTATCTGTTTCTACTCCTGATCTGCTCGATTTTTTTTAGCCGGGCTATGAGGTCCTTTTCAAAACCCCTCTCACTGGGAGTATAGTACTTTTTCCCCAGGAGCTTTTCCGGAAGGTAGGATTGGCCGGCTACGCTGCCGCTATGGTCATGATCATATTTATAGCCCTTTCCATATCCGGCTTCCTTCATAAGCTTTGTGGGAGCATTTCTAATGTGATGCGGGACAGGCAGGGAAAGAAATCTTTTGATATCTGCCATTACTTTCTTATATGTCATATAGAGGGAGTTTGATTTAGGTGAAAGCGAGAGATAAACAGCAAGCTGTATTATGGCAAGATATCCTTCGGGAGGACCGATGAACTCAAAGCTCTGTTTGGCGGCAATGGCAAGCTTTAAAGCTTCGGGATCAGCCAGGCCCACATCTTCAGAGGCAAATCTTATCATCCTGCGGAGTATATATTTAGGGTCCTCTCCGCCTTCGAGCATCCTTGCGGTCCAGTAGGCGGCAGCATCAGGATCGCTTCCCCTCATGCTTTTATGCAGGGCGGATATTATATTAAAGTGCTCTTCCCCATGCTTATCATAAAGGAGCGCTTTCTTCTGGGTGACATTTTCTACTGTTTTAATGTCAATAATGGCAGTGCTGCCGGGTTTTTGAGAAGAAGAGTCGAATGAAAGCTCCAGTATATTATATGCCATCCTGGAATCACCATCTGATGCAGCTGCAATAAAATCGATGGCGTCCCCATCTATCTTTATATCATATTTGCCAAGACCCTTCTCACGGTCCTTCAGCGCACTTTTAAGCAGGAGCTTTATATCTTCATCAGGGAGTTTTTCAAGAATATATGTCTTTGCTCTTGAGAGCAGGGCGGAATTGACTTCGAATGAAGGATTCTCGGTCGTTGCCCCTATAAGTATTATGGTGCCGTTTTCAACATAGGGCAGGAAAGCATCCTGCTGGGCCTTATTGAAGCGGTGGATCTCATCAATAAAAAGTATGGTGCGGATACCTCCTGTCCTGAGCTCATGCTCCGCTATTTTCATTATATCTTTTATCTGCTTTATGCCGGAGGTGACAGCGGAAAAGGATATGAATTTACTTTTGGTCCTATTAGCGATTATTCTGGCAAGCGTGGTCTTTCCCGAGCCAGGCGGCCCCCAGAATATTATTGAGTGAGGACGGTCGCTCTCTATCATCCTGTGGAGGACATTACCTTTCCCCATAAGATGCTTCTGCCCGACAAATCCATCAAGATCGGTGGGGCGCATCCTGTCTGCAAGGGGAATACCGGACCTTATCTTTTTTGAGAAACCGGGCTTGAAATCATCAAATAAAGTCAAAGACTATCCTTCGATTGTTTTAATATAGATCATCCTGTCTCTGGGACCGTCAAATTCACAAAAATAAATTCCCTGCCAGGTCCCGAGTACAAGTCTGCCTTTCTCGACTATAAGGGTAAGAGTGGTCCCGATAAGCGATGATTTTATATGTGAATCTGAATTGCCTTCGGGATGGGTGTAGCCTTCACCTTTTGGTATCATCCTGGTAAGCTTTGATTCTATATCGGCCTGCACGGTAGGATCCGCATTTTCATTTATAGTGATACCGGCAGTTGAATGCGGTATATGGACATAGCACAGTCCGCTTTCTATTCTTGCTCTCGATAGAGCCCCGCTGATCTCACCGGTTATATCTATAAAATCATTTCTTTTTGTTGTAGAGAGTTCAAGAACTTCAAACATTTTTTAAGCCTTTCTATAGTATAATTATATCTATACTGATGATCCAATAAGTATAATGATTATAAAGCAAAACCTGCCAGCAATAAATAAGAATTTGCTTGAAATAATAGCCTTTATTATATATAACATTAGAGAATGAATAAAGGGATAAAAAAGTGTTATCTTCTCATATTGCCATAATGATCCAGATTACGATAAATCAAAATAGTATCAAGTATTTTATGGAGGGCCAGGGGGCCATTGAAATCAAATAAAACTTTAAAAAAAAAGAAAAAGTATGGAGTGGTCGGCATAGGAAATGCAATAGTTGACATACTTGCCAATGTGGAAGATGAGTTCCTCAGCGAGCATAAGCTTGAAAAGGGTATGATGAAGCTGATAGATGAATCAGATATAGAACACTTGAATAGAAAAATAGTAGTTTCAAAACAGGATTCCGGGGGATCTGCAGCCAATACGATTGCGGGGCTGGCATCGCTTGGAAATAATGTTGCCTTTATAGGCAAGGTAAAGGATGATCTTCTTGGACGTTCATTTGAAAAGGGACTCGATGATCTCGGAGTAGTATATTGTACCAGAAGGGCCGCAGAGGGAAGCTCCACTGCCTGCTGTATCATATTGTCAACTCCTGATGCGCAGAGGACCATGAATACCTGTCTCGGGATATCCGGTACCCTTGGGCCCGAAGATATTGATGAGAAAATCATTTCTGATTCGAAGATAGTCTATCTCGAAGGATATCTATGGGACAGCAGCAATGCTAAAAAGGCATTCCTGAAAGCTATGGAACTTACCCGGAAAAGCTGCGGAGATGTGGCCCTTACCCTTTCAGACTCATTTTGCGTAGAGAGGCACAGGGATGAGTTCATAGATCTTTTAGAAGAGCATATTGATATTCTCTTTGCAAATGAAGATGAGATAAAGATGCTTTTTAAAGTATCCACGTTTGAAAAGGCTGTAGAATGCTGCAGGGATTATGATACTATTTTTGCCCTGACAAGGGGAGAGGCGGGATCTGTAATAGTCAAAGGCGGCAGACAATATATTGCTGAGCCGGAAAGAAATATTGACATACTGGATACGACAGGGGCCGGGGATATGTATGCGGCAGGTTTTTTACACGGCTATATTAATAATGAAAAGCTTGATATATGCGGCAGGATAGGAAATCTGACCGCTGCGGCAGTGCTATCACATTTTGGAGCCAGGCCGGAAGTATTACTGGCGGATATATTAAAAAAGAACGGCTATAATTGATGGGCCGGTAAAAAAGTATATGCCAATATAATGGAGGGGACCGATATGGGTAAAAATATTGAAGCAGAAATAGGAGTATTCGGAGGTTCAGGATTCTACTCATTTTTGGAGAACACGAAAGAAATAGAATTAAAGACTCCATATGGCCCGCCATCCGATAAAGTGATCCTCGGAGAGATCAGCGGGAAGAAAGTAGCCTTTATGCCGAGGCACGGAAGAAATCATGATCTTCCTCCCCATATGATAAATTACAGGGCCAATATCTTTGCTATGAAGGAGCTCGGAGTAAAGTATATATTCGGACCCTGTGCATCCGGAAGCCTTCAGCCGCATATAAAGCCGGGCCAGTTTGTGATATGTGATCAATTTGTAGACAGGACCAGGGGAAGAAAAGATACTTTTTATGATGGGCCCAAAACTGTCCACATCGGGATGGCAGAGCCTTATTGCCCGGTTTTGAGGAAGATAATAATAGAAAGTGCGGAAGAGCTTGGGATAGAGCATCATCAGAAGGGCACAGTCGTTATAATACAGGGTCCCAGATTCAGCACGGTTGCAGAAAGCAAATGGTTTGCCTCCCGGGGCTGGGAAGTCATCAATATGACTCAGTATCCGGAAAACTATCTCGCCAGGGAACAGGAGATATGCTATGCAAATATATCCCTTATAACGGATTATGATGTAGGGCTCGAAGGGCGCCCCGGCATAGGGCCGGTGACTCTGGAGGAAGTTGTAAGGGTCTTTAATGAGAATAATGAAAAAATAAAGGACCTGCTTTTCAGGTCGATCGAAAAGATCACAGGAGAAAGAAAATGCCTGTGCTCCAGAGCATTAAAAGATGCTATTATTAACTAATAAGTATTTTACCAGAGGGAAATCTTAAAGGATATGAAGATAGTAGTAGCTTCTGATAAATACAAGGGAAGCCTTTCCGCATTTGAAGTCTGCAGCATAATAGAAAGGGCCATAAGAGAGCTTGACCCGGAGATAGAAGTTGTGACCTGCCCCATGGCTGATGGCGGCGAGGGAACAGTAGAGACACTAATAGAGAGCCTTGATGGAAAGATCATAGAGCTTGGTGTCACTGGTCCCCTCGGAGAAAAGGTAAATGCAGGATTTGGGATGCTTGATGACAGCACCGCAATTATTGAAATGGCTTCTGCCTCCGGATATGTCCTCGTCCCCCCGGACATGAGAAATCCAATGGAAACCACCACATTCGGGACAGGAGAGCTAATAAAAAAAGCTCTGGAGCTTGGAAGCAAAAAGATAATTATAGGAATAGGTGGGAGCGCCACCAATGACGGAGGCATGGGGATGGCCC
>CBDUUS010000102.1:0-4982 GCA_965370465.1 uncultured bacterium
GGGTCCTTTTCCTTTAGAAGTTTTAGTAATTCAGTCCCCTTTGCATTCCGGTGAGCATTTAGCCCTGCTAATAGGCCCTGAGCCAATGATTCCTCATATTTATATATTTTGTTTATTTTTCCTGCAAAAAATAATCCCTTATACTTTTTACTTTCAAGCGTCCCATTAAGCTGGAAAGGGGAGAGGCATCCATATTTTATTCCATAACCAGGTCTGGTAATAAATACATTTTCAAGTCCTTCTATTTTTCTTAAAAGTTCTGTCTGCATATCTTCTGATAGGGAATTTTCAAATCCATGGAGGTACATCTCTTCTGTATCTCTGCCTTCAGGCAGAATAATTATATTTGAGCTGTACTTTTTGTTATCCCATGGAGAAAAATCCCTCCCGGCAGAGATTATAAAATATTCTATTCCTTCATTCCTTACACTTTCAAGATCATTACTATTTATAGTCTTTTTTTCTATTTTTGGGGCTGCGTAAATACATGTGCTTTCAAACTTTAAGCCTTTTTCCTTTAAATTTTTTATTAGTCTCAGGGACCTTATCTCTCCCGGCCTTCCTCCGGATATTGAGTTATCTCCCCAGAAGATCTTAGAATTTAAAAATGTGCCCGTGCATATCACAACTGACCTTGCTGTGTATTTTATGTAATCACCCGTAATGACTTCATAGCCTTTGTTCTTTATTTCTACATTAGCTGCAAGTCCCTGTCTTGTATCCAGTTTTTTTAAATTTCCCAGTGTTTCTTTTACTTTAAAAGAATATCTCTTCCTGTCCAGGACTATGCCGCCATCAATATTTTTGTCCATTTTCTTACTGCAATGTATTTTAAACAGCTTATTGCTATGCATATTGCCGGGAACAGCGCTTTTGTATTTTTCTATCTCTTTAAAAAATTCTTTATACCTGATGCCTCCCAAAATATTTCCGAAGGGCATGACTGCTATCGTATCCATACTAATAGAAAGCATCAGCGTCTTTGAGCCGCATCTTGCCGAAGCCGCTGCAGCTTCACTTCCTGCAAATCCTCCGCCTATTATAATTACATCGTATTTATACATCTCTTTATTTATATTCGTCTCCTATATTGTTTCACGTGAAACAATTACGTCAAATTCTCTTACTATATTGTTTTTTGGCAAAGCTTACTTTCCAATGCAGAACTTTTCAAATATTTTATTTAGAAGATCCTCGCTGTTTGTATCTCCGGTAATTTCACCAAGAAGGTCATATGCTATCTTCAGATCAGCTGAGGGAAACTCCTCGGATAATCCCTTTTCCATTGAATCTTTTGCCCCTTTTAATAGGCTGCTTACTTTTTTTATTATATTTTTTTGTCTGACATTGATGATTATCCTGTCATATATATTTGTATCATTTCCTAATACAATCTTCTTTATTCTTTTTTCCAGCTCCTCGACTCCATGTCCCTTTAAGGCGGAGATCTTTATAATGTTTTCAGCAGGGAAGTGGGCCCTTATATTTTCTATATCTATTTTCTGTTTAATGTCTTTCTTATTGATGCTGCAAATAACATTTTTCTTCTCAAGCTTTTTAACTATTCTAATATCAAGTTCATCAAACTCTCTGCTTCCGTCCAATACAATTATTACCAGTTCTGCATCATCAATATATTTCAGGCTCTTCGCTACTCCTATTTTTTCAATTTCATTCTCCGCGTTTCTTATTCCCGCAGTATCTATCAATACCAGCGGTATTCCTTCGACATATAATACTTCTTCAATAGCATCCCTGGTCGTTCCCGGGATCTCTGTCACTATTGCTTTGTCCTTCTTTGACAGCAGGTTTAATAGGCTTGATTTCCCGACATTTGGTTTCCCAACAATTGCCACTTTTATGCCATTTTTAATTATTTCACCTTTTTCTTCATCTTTTGCCAGCTGTTCCATGCTCTTTTGAATGCTGCTTATTTTATTCATTAAAACTTCATATGGTGTTGTATGGAGGTCCTCTTCAATAAAATCAATAGACGCTTCCAACTGTACCATTATTTCCAATATTTCATCTTTTAGCCTGTATATCTCTTTCTTGATATTCCCTTTAAGATTATTGGCTGCTATCTTAAGGCTCTGTTCTGTTTTTGAACTTACCATCTCTATTACAGCTTCAGCCTGCGATAGATCTATCCTTCCATTTAAAAAGGCCCTTTTTGTAAATTCCCCGGGCTCTGCTATTCTTGCCCCTGCAGCTATTGCCATCTCCATTACTTTTGTTGTTGCTGCAATTCCCCCATGGCAATTTATTTCAACAACATTTTCTCTTGTATAAGATCCCGGTTCCTTCATAACCGAGACTACTACTTCATCGATGCAATGCTTTTTACCGTCCTCAATAATCCCATACAATAGAGTATATGTATCCTGTTGGGCTATTTTCCTTTTATTTTTTGCCCTGAATATCCTGTCAGCTATTTTAATCGAGTCTTTGCCGCTAAGCTTAATTATTCCAATAGCAGACTCTCCCGGTCTTGTACTTATTGCTGCTATTGTATCCTTCATACTGTTTTTCATACTCTGGCTTTTTTGCATTTCAGGCTCTTGTACTATTTTATATAATTGCTATATTTTTATACCATACAAATGAAAAAATGGCACACCAGCACCATTTTTACATTATATATTTATATTAATCTTTATTATTTTATTTCATTCAGCGGATAGATTATTATCCTTCTGTTTGGTTCTTCGTCCCTGCTTCTGGTTTTTATATCCTTAAATTTGGAAAGTGTTTTATGTATTACTTTTCGCTCATATGCACACATGGGCTGAAGCGTAATTCTTCTTCCTTCTTTAATGGCTTTCTTAGCCATATTAATTGCTTTCCTCGTTATCTTTTCAATCTTGTTTTTCCTATAATCTTTTATGTCCAGCACTACTTTTCTATCCACAAGATTCTTCCGCTTATTGATCAGGTTAACCAGATATTCAAGAGCTGCCATGTTTTTACCATCACGCCCAATGGCTATCCCCAGATCTTCTCCCTGAACTGATATTTTATAATCTTCAGTGTTTGTATTTACTCTTACCTTTTCACCGAGACATATCATCTCTACAGCATTTTTTATGATCCGGGCTATATTATCCAGTCCAGCCAGATCATTGTCAGGTTTTTTTGTAATTTCGTTTTTTTCAAGGTTTTCTTCTAATAGTCTTCCTTTTTCCACTTCCTCTTCAAGTGAAGTAATATAGGAATCCACTGCATCAATAATCGTTATGTCGTCTGACATCTTAACCCCCCGGGCTTGTTTTACTTATTCTTTCTCTTTTTCTTTTTCTTTCTCGCTATTGTTGTCAGCTCTTCCTGGCTAAGCTCTTCTATTGCACTGGTCTTGCCATCATCTGTTTTTCCTTTATCCCTTTTGATTATCCGGTTTACTATATATTGCTGCCCTATCGACCACACATTTGTTGTGACCCAGTACACAAGTATTCCTGCGGGAAACTGCCAGGATATAAAACCAAAGACTACAGGCATCAAATACATGATTTTTGTTTGCTTCGGGTCGGTAGTTGTTAATTTCGTAGAAAGAAACATCGTGGCTACCATTAGTATTACCAGTATATAATACGGATCTCTTTCATTTAAATTCAACCATAAAAAATTA
Organism: uncultured bacterium; assembly: GCA_965370465.1. GTDB lineage: Bacteria > Actinomycetota > Humimicrobiia > Humimicrobiales > Humimicrobiaceae > M55B120. The sequence goes on from CBDUUS010000102.1 coordinate 3,629, forward strand.
AAATCTTTAACGACATCAGTTACTCTCTCTGTAGGGTTTCTAAGTGTCTGGAAAAGTGCGAAAAATACAGGCATTTGCAGTATCAGGGGGAGGCAGCCTGCAAGGGGATTGACATTGTTTTTCTTGTAGAATTCCATTGTCTCCTGCTGGAGCTTCTGTTTGTCATCCTTATGCTTTTTCTGGAGTTCCTTGATCTGCGGCTGCATCTTTTGCATCTTTGCCATGGATTTTGTCTGGCTTATAGTAAGCGGTGTCAGTACCATCCTCACTATAATTGTAAGAAGTATTATTACAATACCATAATTTGCAATTACATTCTGGTAAAGGAATACTACTATATACTCCAATACATTTTGTATTGGTAGAAGAAGTTCCATTATCTTACTCAAAATATTGTCCTTCCATTGTTTATTTTACGGGGTCATATCCACCCTTATTAAAGGGGTTGCACCTCAGTACCCTATAGACGGCTTTCGCTCCGCCGCGAAAAACACCGTATTTACCCACAGCTTCAATAGCATACTGGGAGCAGCTGGGATAAAATCTGCAGCTATCCGGCAGAATGGGGGATATATATCTCTTATATGTTTTAATAAAAAATATTATTATTTTTCTCACTATCTTGAAGAATTAACTCTGTTTATAACTCTGTTTATGCCCATAGCTTAAGAAATAATGATTTAAACTTTTCTCAAGCTCTTTTTTTACTTCTGAAAAACATGAACCGCTTATAGTCTTTTTTGCAATAATGTATATATTTATTCCAAAAGGTATTGCAGCGCTTCTCAGTATTTCTTTTAACACCCTTCTTGTTCTATTTCTTTGGAAAGCTTTGCCTGTTTTTCTACTTATCCCAAAACCTGCTCTTATCAATTGTTTTTCTTCTTCGCCCGGAAGTATATATATGATCAAATATCTGTTCTTTAATACTCTTCCTTTTGCCCTGAGCTTTTTAAAAGTATTTCTTTCTTTTATAGTATCGAGTTTAATATAGTCTTTCCCCCTGTTTTTTAAGCAGAAAGCCTCTTTCTTCCTTTCCTTCTCCTATTTGCAAGAATTGTTCTTCCGGCCCTGGTGCTCATTCTGGCCCTGAACCCGTGGTTCTTTTTTCTCTTCCTTACATTCGGCTGATATGTCCTTTTCATCTAAACTGGTCCTCTTTTAAAATATATTTATGCTGCTTCAAATTCGTTGAGTAGTAAATTATACAATCTAATTCTATAGATATCAAGAACTCCGTTTTTATTGGTATCCCAGGAGCCTGTCCGGGAACCGGGCTCAGTCCAGATCCAGTTCCCGGACAGGCTCACAGTCAAACACCTGTTCTGTTCTTTGCGCTGATTGAAAAGCATGA
>CBDUUS010000103.1:0-4905 GCA_965370465.1 uncultured bacterium
GCATAAGGGTATCAGTTATTCTTCCGGGCGGAGTAGATACTGATCTCATCAGAGAGGCCCGTCCAGATCTGGATCCTTCGGTTCTCATGCAGCCTGAGGATATAGCAGATACAGTACTTTATCTGCTGGAATTATCTGAAAGAGCCATGGTCGACCAGATATATATTAGAAGGAGCAAAAGTGCTCCTTTCTAATATATATGTTCTTATATAAAAAATCCTACAGAAGCTTTTTGGCCCCTGAATAGACTTCTTCAACTTCCACAGCAGCGGCTCCGTGCCCCGGATGCTTTTCCGGATTCCATTTTTTCATATCATCAAAAACATCGCCCTCTGTATAATACTTGACAGGTCCCTTTATTTGATAGGATTTGCCCTCATCGGTAATGAAAAGAATTGTCCCCCTGCTTCCGGAAAGAATATTTTTTTGTGTTTTATCAAAATAATTATTTGCAACTACAATAGTGCCCTCATCATATTTTGAAACACATGTTGCATAAATGCTATTAGAGATCCCCTTCTCCCCTACAGTTGTAAACACTATAGGGCCCTTTCGGCTATCCCATGCTTTGCTTGCTTCTTCTGGCATTTTTTTCATTTTTTCCTCCAATTATAGGATTATATAATAATTTTTGAACATATTTTGATAAGCTATGATAACTTCCGCTTTCATTTTAATCAAATAAAAATTTAAATTATTGAAAGCGGCTTTTTATTAAAATTATATACTGTATCTGTAATTAAAGCGCTGTCGTGTATAATGATCCCTGTAATCTTATTTGTATATTCAAATCCTGAATCAGTTATCTCTTTTTTAATCCTTTTGATCTCATCACTATCTATATGGTGTGGAAAAACCGATAGCAGGCCCCTGCTTTTCATTATTCTGCTTACTTCCTTAAATAATGATTTTCTTTCCCTGGAATTAAAATATTCGTCATGGATAACATCATATAATAATACAGCATCAAGTTCATTGTCTGGAATCGGTGTTTTAATTTTTTCTTTTGCATGTATGATCTTCAAATTTTTTATCTTTTTCCTATCGATTGTGCTATTAAGCTTATCAATAGAATCCTTGTTTTTTTCAAATGCATAGATATATCCCCGGGGGCCCGTTATTTTAGAAACTGCAATAGTATTGCTTCCCCATCCGCAGCCAAAATCTAATATTTTTTGCCCGGACCTTATTCCAAGATTTTTAAAAAACTCCAATCCTGTTTCATTTATCCATTTATCTATATCATTTTTCATCTTGTAATGGCTTCAATTATATATTATGAGCATATGCTCATAATATATATATCATTCACTTTTTTGTCAAAGGAAGAAATAGAGATGATATGAAGAATTTAGTTATTATGAAATATTATAACAGGGGTAAAAGTTTATGTTCTTCTGCCCCTGTTATTTATATCCTATTACCCAATAAATTTCTCTGCAAGAAACTGGGCCACAAATGCTACTGCAAACAGTATGCTGACTATTATCATCAGGGGATGCAGCTGCTTTATCTTGCCCCTGAAGATCTTTATCAGTGTATAGCTTATAAAACCAAAACCAATGCCATAAGCTATGCTGTATGTAAAAGGCATTATTATTATTGTAAGAAATGCTGGTATTCCGACTTCATAGTCTTTAAAGTCGATCTTTGTCATAACAGTCATCATCAGAAATCCTACTATAATAAGCGCGGAAGCAGTGACCGGATATTTGTATACCCCCTCGGCTATTTCCACTCCCCCGCCCACTACAGCGATAAGCGGTGCAAAGAAGATCGAGATGAGAAATAAAAATCCAGTGACAGTGGGCATGATGCCTGTCCTCCCGCCATCTGAGACTCCTGAAGCGCTTTCAATATAAGTAGTGACAGAGCTTGCGCCGAAAAGCCCTCCGGCGACTGCTGCAAGAGAATCCACAAGCAGGACCCTCTTTAGATTTGGAAGGGTTCCTTTTTCATTAAGAAGCTTGGCTTCTCCTCCGACCCCGATGACTGTCCCCATAGTATCAAAGAAGTCAGTCATAAATAATGCAAATACCATCACAAGCGCAGCTATATTAAGCATCCCATTGCTCCAGACCGCGCCTACAATATCAGCCTGGAAGAAGGTGCTAAAGCTTTCTCTGGTCGGAATGCTGACATATTGAGTGGGAAGCGGAATGACCTTAAATATCATCCCTGCAATGGTTGTGCCTATTATTCCGAGAAGTATCCCTCCCTTGATCCTGAAAGCAACCAGTATTGTGGTCAGCACCAGACCGAATGCCGCCAGCTGAGTATGGCTGGCAGTAAAGTCTCCAAGCATTACCGCTGTAACAGGATTCATGTCTACAAATCCTCCCTGCTGGGTTCCTATAAATGCAATGAAGAGACCTATGCCGACCCCGATCGCATATTTAAGGCCCATAGGGATGGCCCGCATTATCATGCTTCTGAGTCCGGTAAGTACAAAAATAGTCACGATAATACCTTCGATCACAATAATACCCATCGCCTGCTGCCAGGACATTCCCAGGCCAAAGACAATGGTATATATCACTACCGCATTTATCCCCATTCCGGAAGCCATCGCAAACGGTGTATTTGTCAGAAGGCCCATGATCATACTCATAAGTCCCGCGCCGATACATGTTGCGACCACTGCTGCTTCAAATGGTATTCCTGTGGCCCCGCCCGCGGACAGGATGGCCGGATTCACGAATATGATATAGGCCATAGTCATGAATGTGGTGATCCCGGCGATGATCTCTGTCCTGACAGTGGTGTTTCTTTCCTTGAGTTTAAAATAGCTCAAATTCCCACCTCCATAAAGAAATGATTAATATATTTAATTATAGTTTCCATGGGGTTTAAAGACAATAAAAAAAAATGAAAATTATTATTTATTAGTTTTTTCATATTGTCTTGAAAAGATAATCCCAAAATGCAAGAAACCACAGTATAAAAACCGTGGTTTCTTTATCCCAAATTCAGAGAAATTGGCAGGTGGTAATCTGCATCTTCAACCACTTTGCAGCGGGATGACGGATACCTGTTCCGTCCTCAATCTCTCTTACTAACTATCTACGTTCAATAAGTGAACTAAGGATATTATCATAAATTCCGGGATGTAAGTCAAGGTATCAGGAGCCTGTGAGCCTGTCCGGGAACTGGATCCTGGCTTTTCGTTTTTCCTTATTCCCTTCATTGCTGGTTTTAACTGGAAAAGGAAAAACTTCAGGATTTTTTTGCTCTACTTTCCATAGATCTAATTTTGTTTGCATATTGAGCCAGCTCTCCGGGGATGTCTTAGTCGCCTTTCCTATTCTTATTGCCATTTCAGGACTTAAGGCAGAATGACCATTTAAAAATTCCGATAAGGCTTTTCTGGACACCCCAAGATCTGAAGCTGCCCGGGTAACAGTAATTCCTAAAGGAATTAACACTTCCTCTTTGAAAAGATTTCCCGGATGGACCGGTTTTCTTTTAGTTAACATTTTTTCCTCCTGGTGATAGTCACGGTAGTCAACAATATAAGCATCGCCTTGTTTAAAATAAAAAGTTACTCTCCAATTCCCGCTTACACATACAGACCAGTTATTTTTTTCTTTTCCCGATAATTTGTAAAGTCTAAATCCTGGAAGATTCATATCTTTAACAGTTGATGAAGCATCCAGGCGATCTAATATTCTTGCCAATTTAGACGAATGTCCAGCAATAATACCCTTTTTTGTATCATTAAAGAAAAAATCTTCAAGGGCCTTATGTTTGAATGACTTAATCATTAAAGGTACTGTAACCTATTACGTAACGGGTGTCAATGTTTCTCTATAAATTTTCTACAAATATCCATTAGGTTTTATTATAAATTAATTAATGTTTAAAGTGCTATACTGTTAGGAACGTAGGCCCCTTGTTGGAGAAGAGCCAAAAAATGTTACCAACATTGGGGTATGCTGGCTCCCCGGACTGGTCGATGTTGATAACACCTGGTTTGAATTAAAGTAAAAATTCTAATCAAATCCATATCATCTCTTTTTATCTCCTTCTATATAATACCTATTAACTACATAGAGAATACTATTTTAAAGGGGTACTTTTCAATTAATACAGTGGTATGCTTTTAGGTTAACAAAAACAATTGTAGTTTATTTAATCTTTATAATCGAAATATTCAAATCTTTACAGATTGCTCTTGCAGTAAAACTATTAATTTTCTTATGACGAGGAACAGTAGCAGATTAATTTGTTTTAGGATTATAAAATAATGAGTGCTTTTTACCTTCTCTTTCAAATATACATCCATTTTTAATTAAAAACTGCACAAGATCATTTCGCTTCATAGATTTACCATTATTTTTTCTTCTATAATATCTTTATACCCTTCAACAGAGTGCTTGTTATTTGATTCAACAATCAATTTCACTGCTTCCTTTAAGTTCTCCTTAACTTCTTCAATGGATTTTCCTTGAGAATGTGCACCCGGTAATTCTTTTACAAATCCTGCAAACCAACTATCGATTTTTACTAAAACTGCTGTATAACTATTTAACATTTTTCCCCCTAAGAAATTTTATAATTATTCAAACTTCCAACTTTAACTGCTATAAAATTGAAATTATACTAATAATATTTTACCAGATTATCTTCATACTTTATAATGTAAAATCAGATTAATATATTTTTAAAATACCTTATTGCTTATTTAATCTTTATATTAATAGAAGCTTTAATCATTTTAATACTAATGCCTGATCATCAATATCCTCAAGTAAATCACAATTTATCTCAGTTTCAAGTCAAGCAGAGACTCGGAGCCATCTGATGAGTTGTAATATGTAAAGCTGTAAATCATAAGTCGACCAGTAGTAAGTTGTAAAAAGATACTGTTAGGAACGTAGGCCCCGTTGTTGTGGAAAAACCTAA
>CBDUUS010000104.1:0-4891 GCA_965370465.1 uncultured bacterium
AGAAAACTCAAAGCTGCTTCTACAATAATAGCGGTACCTACATTCATGGTCGCATATACTATTATAGGAGCAGTCGAATTGGGAAATATATGTCTCACTATTATTCTGGTATTGCTGGCGCCAAGGGCCCTGGCAGCTTCAATGTATTCCTTATTTTTTATAGATAATATTGAACCTCTAAATATCCTGGCAAAATAGGCCCAGCCGAGGAGTCCTATTGCAATAAATATATTGACTATTCCTGAACCCAGGATAGTCATGATCGCAATTGCCCCCAGTATATATGGAAACGCAAAAAATATATCCGCTACTCTCATTATTATTGCATCGGCCCATCTTCCAAAATAACCTGCAAGGGCACCAAAAAATAATCCCAGTGTAACAGATATTCCTACTGCTATGATCCCTACTTCTATAGATATCCTGCTCCCATAGATAACTCTGCTAAAAATATCTCTACCCAGAAGATCTGTCCCAAAAAAATAAGTGCTGCTTGGTCCAAGCGCAGAATCTGCTTTGACTCTTGCATTGGGGTCATAAGGTGCAAGCAATGGCGCAAATATTGCCAGAATAATAAGGAATATGACTATTGCAAGTCCCAGCATAGCAAGTTTGTTTTTCTTTAGTCTCCTCCAGGCATCCTTATAAAGTGATGACCGTGAGTATTTTCCATCAAGTTCAGGTTTATCAGGAGCTGTCAGGGTTTCTGCTGTTTTTCCTTTTTTATTAATTGACATAATTTAATTTTCTTAAATATTTCTACTATTTCTAATTCCGTAAATATAAATTTACACGCATATGGACCTATACATTGACCTCTTTTTTATTATATCTGATCCTGGGATCCAGAACAGCATATACTATATCTACTATAAGATTAATAAATACAAATACCAGCACCAGGACAAGGGTCCCTCCTATTACGACCGGAGCATCCCTCTGAAGTACCGCAAGGTAGATCACCCTTCCGATCCCCGGCCATGAGAATATTGTCTCAGTCAGTATTGCTCCGCCCATCAGAGCTCCCAGATCCAGTCCTATCAGAGTGACTACCGGTATTAATGCATTCTTTAATGCATGTTTTCCAATAACCCTATTAGATGAAAGTCCTTTGGCATATGCTGTTGTTATATAATCATTTGAAAGGACTTCCAGCATGCTGCTCCTTGTCATCCTTGCTACATATGCAGTAGACACAGAAGCAAGTGTTATGGCAGGTAATATATAATAACGGATACTGCCGTCTCCCATTCCAGACATCGGTAATATCCCCAGTTTCAACCCAAAGATGACCTGCAACATCATCCCCATCCAGAAGACAGGGACGCACACCGCAAGAGTGGTGGAAACTGTGACAAGCGTATCCCAGAAAGTATATTTCTTCACAGCAGAGACAATACCGGCAAATATTCCTATTATTATTTCTATAATAATAGCTGCCATGGCCAATTTTATAGAATTTGGATAATGATCCAGAAGTATACTGTTAACAGAGCGCCTGTAGCGGTAAGATTGCCCGAGATCACCCTTTGCCAGCTGCGCGACATATCTCCAGTATTGCACATAGACAGGCTTATCGATGCCCATCTTTGCCCTTAGATTAGCAAGAGCCTGTTCGGTTGCTCCTTTCTGGAGGATCAACTGAGCAGGATCCTCTGGTATCACATACATAAGAACAAATAATACAATCGTAATTCCTATAAGGACCGGAACGATCTGCATTAATCTTCTTAATATGTAATAGATCATAATTTATTATTCATATAACTTCATATTGCTATGCAGCCTGCACCAGATCGATGCAGGCTGCATATTTTTACTTTAGAACAAAGACAAATCTTTCTAAATTTCAAATTTGTTCTTTTATTCTTTTTCTAAATAAACTGTTGAAAGATCATAAGTTTCAGCTGGTGATAGCTCAAAACCTTTTACATAATCCTTGAGGATCTGTCTCATCCCATACTGATAGACCAAAATAAATGCAGAATCATCAAGCACTATCTTTTCGATTTCTCTATATTTTGCTATTCTCTCATCTTCATCTGCAATACTTCTTGCTTCAATAAGCATCTCATCGACTACAGGATTATTATATCCCTGATAGTTATCAGTTGATGTCGAGTAGAATAGCGGGAAAAGGAAATTATCCATTATTGGGTAATCAGCCAGCCATCCAAGCCTGAAGAAACCTATTTCTCCAGTCTGAAATGCTTCCAGAGCTGTGCCCCATTCCATTGCTACAATCTCTGTATTTACTCCTATCTCTGCAAAGTCGGCCTGTACAGCCTCAGCAACAAGCTCATGGCCCGAACCTATATTGATACCAAATTGAATAACTGGAAGGTCCTTTCCACCCGGGTATCCGGCTTCTTCAAGCTTTTGTGCCGCCATTTCAGGATCATAGACATATTTAGATTGTCCATCAACCCAGCCGACAATTCCCTTAGGAACAACACCGCTTGCAACAGATGGCACTCCTTCAGAGATCACATCTATTATATTCTGGCGGTCAACTGCATAATTCAAAGCTTCTCTTAGGGCCAGATTTCCCTTAAACGGCTCTACATCATAATTCATGGCAAAATAATATACTCCCAGCATTGGATCTATTATTGTTTCATCTCCAAGATCAGCATCATCTTTGGTTACCTGGATCTTACCCTGAGGTATCTGACAATATTCAAGATTTCCAGCTTTATATTCTAAAAATCCTGTATCTTCATCAGCAAATATGACATACTTTACTGTCTCCAGCATTGCATTGTCGCCATAATAGTCATCAAATCTTTCAAGTGTTATATACTGGTCATGCTTCCATTCTACAAGCTTGAAAGCTCCCGTACCATTTACATGTTCGCTGTAATTATCTCCCCACTCCTCTATATCCTCTTTCGCAACAGGATAAAATACTGTATGTCCGACAGTATTAATAAAGTCAGCATATGAATATTTAAGTGTTACTTCAAGGGTATAGTCATCAATAGCCTTTACTCCTTCAAGAACTTCTCCTTCGCCTGCCTGAAGTTCATCATATCCCAGAATTGGATCCATATGATAGGCCAGGTATGAAGCTGTCTCGGCCTGGCATACTCTTGACCAAGAATATACGAAGTCTTCTGCCGTACATTCTCTTCCGCTGTGGAACTTGACACCTTTATTTAATTCAAATGTATAGACAAGTCCATCATCTGAGACTGTCCATGACTTCGCTATAGCAGGAACTACTTCAAGGGTAGTAGAGTCATATTCTACAAGACCGTCAAATATCTGTCTTGCTACCTGGATGCCTTCGCTCTCATAAGCATTTGGCGGATCAAGCGATACTGGCTCGACCAGGAATGCCCTGAATTCCCCACCGGCTTTTTCTTCTTTTTTACAGCCGAATGATAGTGTCACAATCAGTACCATTATGATACAGATCGCAACTGCTGCTGATAATTTTTTTGAAATACTCATTAAAATCTCCTTCTCTCTTTAAGTGATTGATTTATTTTTGCAGGACCTATGACTTTTCCTCCTTTCATAAAAACCTGCATATTTGACAAAATATTATAAAAACTTAAATAATGGATATATTTTATAAAATTACTATAAAAGAATAAACAGTGTAATTGTTGTCGCGGCAAACACCAGTCCAAGTATAACTGTTATACGGTCCAGATTCTTTTCAACAATGCCGCTCCCGTCAAAAGTGTCCGCCATCCCTGAAAAAAGTCCCGAGATACCCCCGCCTCTTCCTGCATGAAGAAGTATGAGGAGTATAAGACCCAGACTTGTCAGGATGTGGACCCCAAAAAAAATATTTAATAGTACTGAACCCATTATTACCCTTTCCTTAATACTCTCGCACCAATGATTTTAATCATTAAAACGTATTTTATCAAAAATATGATAAATTTTAAATTACATTTTTAATTAAGACAGCATATATCCAAATATATAATTAAACAATAAGATATTATCAAATAATAGAAATACCTGTCATAAGGGTTGGTTTCTCTATATTAAGAAGATTTATTATTGTCGGTGCAATATCACTTAATCTATATTCCCTCTCTATATCCCTTATTTTATAATCTTTGCTGCATATTATAAAAGGCACCGGGGAGGTTGAATGTGCCGTAATCGTATCATGGGTGACCGGCGATATCATTTCTTCTGCATTTCCATGATCTGCGGTGATTATCGCAATTCCGCCTGCCTTATTTATTTCGGATATTATCCTTCCCACACATCTATCAACTGTCTCAATGGCTTTTACCGCAGCATCAAGAAAACCGGTATGGCCGACCATATCCGAATTTGCATAATTTAATACTATAACATCATATATATTTTCTTTGATCTTGCTGATAAGCTTAGCTGTTATCTCATTTGCACTCATCTCCGGTTTTTTATCATATGTTGCAATATCAGGAGATGGAATAAGTATTCTGTCTTCGCCTGGATATGGAAGTTCTACTCCTCCATTAAAGAAAAATGTGACATGCGCATACTTTTCAGTTTCAGCTATTCTGAGCTGTCTTAAGCCTTTTTTTGATATTACTTCACCAAGCGTATCTTCTATTTTCCTGGGAGGGAAAGCAACTGGAATATTAAACTTTCTATTATAAAGGGTCATGGAAACAATATCTACTTCAGGCGGGGCCTCTCCCCTGTCAAATCCTGAAAACCCTGATTCAATAAAAGCTCTTGTGAGCTGCCTCGCCCTGTCCGGCCTGAAATTAAAAAATATTACAGAATCCCCGTTTTTTATCCTGCCCATATTATTATCATCTATATCAATAATACCCGGAACCACAAATTCATCATCTATATTGTTTTCATAAGAGCTTTTTACAAGTTCCGCTGAAGACTTAAACTTTTTTCCATTCCTGTAAACAAGGCAGTC
>CBDUUS010000105.1:0-4873 GCA_965370465.1 uncultured bacterium
ATTTAATTATTTTTGGATCTACCCACACAAACCAATCCTGTGTTGAATTTGCACCAGCCAAAATTACTAACCTTACAAATCCACTTTTACCAGCAATTGAGCTGAGATCAAAATCTAAGGTATCCAAAGCCCCATTATAATTACACCTTTGCGAGTTCTTCTATAGAATTATTTTAATATATGAAGAAATTTGCTTCGGCATTTCTAAAAAATAGCTGATTTCTCAAAAGTTGATTAAATAGTTTATTTGATGTTATAATAATAAAAAACAATATAGTAATGAGAGTAATAAGTAATAAAATCGTAGCAATATTTGTTAGTCTGATCATTGTCCTCTCAGGACTAACTGTTTTTGCTTGCCCTCAAAAATTATTTTCCCAATCAATTGAAGATGAGCTCGAAGAAGTCAAGCAGCAGCGGGAAGACACCCAAAAGAAGATAGAAGAAGCTAAAGCAACTGAACAGCATTGTATCGGTGAAATATCAGATGTCGAGACTCAGCTTCTCGGAGCTCTTTCTGAACTTACTGACCTGAAAATAAGGCTGGCTGATGCCGAAGAAAAGGTGAACAAGACTACTGTAGAAATGGCTCTTAAAGAAGAGGAGCTTAGAACTATCGAAGATGAACTCGATGATAATATCCGGATCCTTAATGACCGGGTATCATATATTTATAAGAACGGCAGTAATCATATTCTGGGACTGCTTTTAAGCGTAAAGACATTTGTCGAATTTACTTCCAGCCTTAAACTGGTAAATCTTTTTGCCGAACAGGGCAATAATAATGTCCATCAGATAAAAGATAAAAGAAATGCAGTAATGAACATAAAAAAAGTGATGATGGAACTCCAGGAAAAACAAAAGGACCATCAGAATGAGATAGAAGACCTTGTCAGCCAGTCAAAAAATAAGACTACCCGGATAGAGACCCTGTATAGTCAGAAAAAAACCCTTCTTTCCCAGACAAGGGCAAATAAAGAAGAGCTTGTAAAGATGGAGGCAGAGTTTGCAGAGAAAGAAGACGAGCTTATCAAAATACTTGAGAGCTATAAATACGGTATTCCTCCCTCGGGAAAACTTCTCTGGCCCGCTAAAGGGCCGATGGTATCTGGTTTTGGCTATAGGATACATCCCATACTGGGAGTCAACAGATTTCATTCAGGAATAGATATAGGAGCTCCCTATGGCGCTCATGTAATAGCTGCCGCAGGGGGCGAAGTCATCCAGTCCGGTTACTTCGGTGGATACGGCTACTCTGTGATGCTATATCATGGAGGAGGGTACGCCACCTGGTATGCACACCTCTCAAGCATAAATGTCTCAATGGGGCAGATGGTGGAAAGGGGCAAACTGGTTGGGCTTGTCGGTTCGACCGGATGGTCCACCGGACCGCATCTTCATTTTGAGATAAGGATAAATGGAGCTGCTCAGAACCCAATGGAATATCTGCCATAATTATGGACCATACAGAATGTAAATAAATAAGCATCCTGATATAACACTAAAAAATAATCTATGATGATTTAGACCTGTTTCAGGATGGATAGATCTTAAACAATCAATTACAGATAATAAATATGTTTAAACAAAAAATAATCTTTTTTATTATAATGATCTTTCTTTTCGGATCGGTATCTTTGCCGGTATCCGGATGCTGTGCTCCTTTGAATATCCTTACTGGAAATATTACCCGCGGCACCAATAGCAAATATGACCCTGATATTATTATAATCACCTGATGAGCAGCCCTCATCAGGTGATTATAAATTCCCGGAGAGAAGATCTTTTGATATGGGGTTTACACCTTTTCCTTATGATTTTACAAATGAAGCAGTTGAGTTCACTTTTGCAAATATTAATTACCATTCAGATATGATAGTACATCATTTCAATAATGGAATACCCTGGGAAGAAGCTCTCAACGATTCTAAGATGGGTAGAAATATCCTGTATGATTTAAATAATAGGATCTCGAGGACAGGTGCGGATAAGGATGTCTATCTCGGTGTCACACCGCTTTCGACTTACAGGGACCAGCTTGCAGGATACTGGGGAGAGTCAGAGAACATGGAGCTGCCTGATAAATGGAAGAGTAAGAGCTTTAGTGACCCGGAAATAGTCAGGGCCTATTTAAATTATTGCAGATTTATGATAGATAAGTTTGAACCAAAATATTTTGCCTATGGCATAGAAGTCAATATGCTGGGCCATCATGACCCGGAGGCTTTTAGGGATTATCTTGTTTTTGTAGAAAATACCTATGTGGGCCTTAAATCTTCTTATCCGGACCTTCCAATATTTTTAACTATTCAGCTGGAGACATTTAATAATGATTTTAAGAAACAAAAGGATATAATAGTAGAACCATTTGATGAATTCAAAGAAGAGATTAATAATAATCTTTAACAGATTTTATAGAACAAACATCTTTCCAATCCTATAAGCAGTTTTTATTGTCAATTCACTTTCATTTATTATAAATAGCGGTAACTTTGATAATGTGTGCGTTATTAAAGAATAATGATCTCCCCATTCACTTCTGCAAATTGGAATTTTGTTTCTGTATCCAGTCCTGATTCCTTTTTTTCCTGCCTATCCCTGTAATCCCTGAACTGCTCTCTGCCGCCTGCGGGAAAATCTTTGCCGCCAAAAAATCCTCTCATGGGAATTTGCTTCCCCATTATTGCCCCCATTATATATGGAGTAAAACTTAAAAGCCCTGTTATCACTACAAGTACCGTTAATATGATCGCCAGGGTCCTTGCCCATCTGAACTTTTTAATGCCAAAGACCACCCAGAAGACTATCATTATTATTAGAAGTCCAATAACTATATAGGGTATGTATTGAATGAATTTAAATATTATAAAGAAACCTCCCGGTCCGGCTATCTTTTCCATCTGTCCTCCTTAAATTATAGATCAATAATGTTTTATTATACTGTTATTATATTAGTAAAAAATGAAGTAAATATGGAGATTTATTTATTCTTTGGTTTTAATCATCACCTGTAATTTAAAACACTCAGCTCCACAGATTAATCTTAGAGGAAATCTTTTAGGGCGTTATTTTTAGTGTACCGTAATTTACAAAGTGCTTTAAATTCGATCTGCCTGATTCTTTCCCTGGTCAAGCTAAACTCTCTGCCAACTTCTTCAAGAGTTCTGGGCAAACCGTCCTGAAGTCCAAATCTTAATTTAATAATTTTTCTCTCTCTGTCCTTTAAAGTGTTTAGAACTACCTGGAGATCTTTCTGAAGCATGAAAAAGGTTGCTGCATCAAGAGGAGCTTCAACTTCCGAATCTTCGACAAAATCACTTATATGTGCATCTTCGCCCTCACCAATTGGAGTATCCAGTGATATTGTTTTCTCAGCTATCTTAATAATTTCTCTGACCCTATCTGGAGTAATACCTAATAATTCTGCAATTTCATCATGATTAGGTTCTCTACCAAGCTTCTGAAGAAGCTGTCTTTGAATACGAATATACTTATTGACATTTTCTACCATATGAACCGGAATTCTGATTGTTCTTGCCTTATCTGAAATAGCTCTTGTTACAGCCTGCCTGATCCACCAGGTCGCATATGTTGAAAATTTAAAACCTCTTTTATAATCATATTTGTCTACAGCTTTTATGAGTCCCAGGTTTCCTTCCTGAATAAGGTCCAATAATAACATGCCTCTATTAAAATATTTTTTAGCCACACTTACGACTAACCTTAAATTTGCTTCAATAAGCTTACTTTTTGCAGACAAGTCTCCTTTTTCGATCCTTTTTGCAAGATACACTTCTTCAGCAGCAGTTAGAAGCCTTACTTTACCAATTGACTTAAGATACATTTTGACAGGATCGTCTATGAATGGTTTTATAGTTTGAGCGGCCTTGATTTTTAAGGATTTTGTATTCTTTTTATTACTGGCAACACCACCTATTTCAAAATCGTAAATATCATCCATTAGGATTTTTTTATTCTTTAAAAAATCTATTTCTTTTATAGTTTTATTGATTTCATTATCAGTAAATATATTTTCTCTTTTATTTTTTACTAAAATCCCTGTATCTTTTGATTCATAACTATTTTTTATCATTAAATTTTATCAACCTCTCTGGATATAAATTAAATATATCCAAAATCAATTCTCTCTGTAATAAATATTATATTGTGCTGCCCGGGCAAGTGTCATTTTCACTAAACTTTCTTTTTGAATGTTTTAAAAAATGACTTGCTGTTTAATATATAAACAACAAATCATTTTTTTTGAAGATTTAAATCTACATGCAGATCATTTAAAAAATCTGTATGTAATTTTATTATTTAATACCTTCTTTCAGTTCTTTCTCTTTGAGGACGAGCTTCATTAACTCTTAAAGTTCTTCCTCCAAATTCTGTTTCATTCAGAGCTTCCATTGCTTTTCCAGCCTCTTCAGAACTTGACATCTCAACAAATCCAAAACCTTTATCTCCGATTACTTTGGCTGATTGGACCTGCCCATGTGTGGAAAACAGTTCTTCCAGTTGTGAATCATCTGTAGAATAACTGAAATTACCTACATATAGTTTGTTACCTTGCATACTTACCTCCTTCCAAATATTACCATTTCTCTAGCTTTGCAATATTTCTTTTAGAGAGGTAGCTGCAGTTAACAATACTTACTCTTAATTAAAATACTATCAAACAAAATAGAGATATAAATTAAAAAAATCCCAAATCATCTTTCACCATAATCTCACGACCTCAGGTTACTTAACGCCTTAGGACCACTCTTTAAACTTCAATGGCCTCATTTAGCTTTTTTCTCTTCCTACATTCTTTCGTCTGCAATTTTCAAATATTACTAAATGTTGCCTCTATTCAAAGATTATTTGT
>CBDUUS010000106.1:0-4858 GCA_965370465.1 uncultured bacterium
GCAGTGATCCAGGGATTGAAAATACTTCAAGGATAGGTATCACCAATGGAAAGGACAGGATGCTCAGATATATTGCGATTGGATTATAGCGGTGTTTTTAATATAATAAAAATGTTAATATAAACGGGTGAAAGGATTGAAAAATGGAGTTTAACAGATTAAAAAAATTATCATATATATCTAAAAGAATGTTTGTCATCGAAAATATCTGTAAGAAAAGAAGCATGGACCTGGAATATCTTTTCGGTCTCTTTAACCTTTATAATAAAAATAACAGTGGAAGATGGTTCTGGCAGAAGGCTGGCTTTACCGGTCCCTTAAAGAGCGCATATGATAATTTTAATAAGACAGCCGATGATATAGTCAAAGCAATTAAGAAAATAGATGAAGCCGGATTCTCTGCGCTTATAGAAGAAGCGGCAGAACCCCTGGATAAGCTTCTTACCGGACTGGAGATGAACTGTGGAGTGAACAGGGACAATGACTTTGAATATGTGAAGGGTTTTCTGGACAATAATCTAAGGGAACTTATAGATGACAGTTTGAAGCCTTTCAGGGAACAGGAAAGCAGCCAGTAGATTATTCTTCTTTAAGAAGCTCAAATATTTCTGTGTATCTTCTATATCCTTCGAACAGCATATTTCCCATATATGAAAGCATATCTTTGTTTTCCGGCTCGACAAGAACAGTGTATTCTCCGGGTATCATCTCGACTTCTAAGTACTCTTCAGGGAGGATCCCGACAATATAGTTTTCCGGTCCTTTTATATATGCAGTGAATCTTTCTTCTGTATTGTTTTGGAAAGCCATTACGGCTATCTCCGGCGTATTTATATATTTTCCTGAGATGGAGTGCAGTATTTCATTATAGGGAAAGCTCTGTGCCAGTATTATCTTTGAATCCACTATCCGGCCGGAGGCTTCTTCATAATAGCCGGGATTGAACTCGATCAGGACCTCATACAAAAAGACTGCTATAGGATGATCTCCTATTGAAAACATGGAAGCTGCGGACTGCTTTATAAGTGCTGGAGATGCTCCCCTGAATATTTTTTCTATTTTGTGATTTAAAAGGAGATTTCTCTCAGGTTCCGGATCTATCTCAAGATATTTTAGAAACCACTTAATAGCGTCCTCATATTCTAAATTGGAACTCAGTTCAACAGCATAATCTATATATGCATCTTCAATTGTTGCCGATGCTTTCGGATAGAAATCACTCTCGGGATAATCTGCGATTATCTCCTGAAGTATTTCTATTTCACTCAGGATATCTCCGTATTTATTATAATTCCCGGAGGCAAGAAAAAGGTATTGCGGTATTTTGTACTCTGCTATAAATGCTTCATTAGTATCGGGAAAATCTGATCTTATCCGTTTTAAAAGTATTGCTGCTCTACTATAACCATCTGCAGCTTTCAGGTACTCTTCTTGTTCTGAATGAACTTCGGCTATATTGAAATAAATATTTGAGAGTATATCCATGATCTGGAGTTCGTCCGGGTCCACTAAATCTTTTTCAATAGCTGCAGTAAAGCTGGCAAGAGCCTTGCTGTGTTGATTATTATAATAATAAGCGAAAGAGATCTCTCTGGATGCTTCAGATGAATACTGGCTGTTTGGATAGTTCTCAAGTATAGCATCATACTTTTCTATAACATTGGGATAATCCTTTTCATTGAGAAAACGGACAGCCTCTTTCCTGAGTGCGAAAGGGCCAAAGATGCTTGATAATACCAGGCCTATGATAAAAGTAATAAAAAAAAGTATGAATACCAGTCCTGTATTACTTCTTCTGACCAGATTATATATTGTCAGTATGAGGCTGATGACTATAATAGGAATACAAAAAAAAGGCAGGATATCCCAGAATTTTCCCTTATCGAGATAAGAGATTATTGAAAGCCCTATAAGGGAACCGGTAAACAGAAAAAGGAATAATATTGTGAGCGGCCCTATTTTTCTTCTTCTATCATAATCATACATAAATAGCTATCCTGTTAAAATTGTAACAATACTAACACAATTTTCTCCCATAAAGAATAAAAAGATAAATATAATATAATAATAGTGATTATATATATTGACTTTAGATATTAAATTATTTTGTATGATAGATAGTCTGGATAGGAAGTTCCGGGACAGACTTCCCCTAATCGGTCCTGCCGGGCTCTTCCGCATACTCCATTATCAGTGTATCCCAGTATCTGCCGTCATAAAGGTGATTCCTTTTTAATACCCTTATTAGCTTAAACCCGCACTTGTTGTATGTATTTATTGCCCTGTGATTGTATGTATATACATTTAGCCTGATCCTAAAAAGTCTGAGGTCCATCAGGGCAAAATCAACGAGAGCTTTTACAGAATCGGTCCCGTAACCCTTATCCCAGTATTCTTTATCGCCTATGACTATTCCAAGCCCACAGCTGCCTTTTTTTTTATCGATCTTATCCAGAGCACAGTTTCCAATATGAAGCCCTGTTTCCCTGTCAAGGATAGCAAAGACCATGTCCTGCTGTGAACACTGTATATAATCAAACCATTTTTCTTCCTGTTCCCCGGTGAGATCCCTGAAATTCTGGCTGAGATATTTATTTACAAAAGGATCTGTGAGCCACTGCAGAGATCTTACCAGATCCTTTTTTTCCAGGGGGCGCAGAATTACTTTGCCCCCTGATATCTCTTTTTCAGGAGCAGTATTATAATCCATATTCAAATCGAAATTATAAGCTATTTTTTATCTTTGCCCATCTTGCTGATGAAAATATCGATAAGGTCGATAGGAATAGGGAATACGATTGTGGAATTCTGTTCAGTGGCTATCTCCTTAAGCGTCTGCAGGAATCTTAATTGTACAGATACAGGATGCTCGCTTAAAATTGCTGCTGCATCTGATAATTTTTCCGAAGCCTGAAATTCCCCTTCTGCACCTATGATCTTGGCTCTTCTTTCCCTTTCAGCTTCTGCCTGTCTCGCAAATGCTCTCTGAATAGACTGAGGGAGCTCTACATCTTTTATCTCTACCATTGAGACCTTTATGCCCCAGGGGTCGGTCTGCTCATCGATTATCTTCTGGAGTTCCTGATTTATCTTCTCTCTTCTTGCAAGAAGATCGTCAAGCTCAGCCTGTCCCAATATGCTCCTCAGGGTCGTCTGCGCTATCTGCGAGGTGGCCAGAATATACTTTTCTATCTTCACTACGCTTTTTTCGGGATCCAATACTCTGAAATATATAACAGCATTGACCTTTACAGGAACATTATCCCTGGTTATCACATCCTGCGGGGGCACATCCATGGTCACTGTTCTGAGATCGACATTTACTATCTTGTCTACAAAGGGGATTATTAAAAAGATACCCGGACCTTTGGTCCCCCTTAGTCTCCCGAATCTAAATAATACTCCTCTTTCATACTCCTTCAGGATCCTTATTGCTGAAAACAGCAGAATCAGGACTATAACGATTCCAAACGCTATCCCGACAGTAGGTCCCACTAACATATTATCCTCCTTTTTTTTCTTTATTATTCATTTCTAAAACAATCAAAGTCAGCCCATCAATTGACCTGACTGTGACTTTTGTCCCTTCTTTGATATCTTTTCCTGTTTCTGAGACCGCTCCCCATATCTCCCCGGATATTTTCACCTGGCCCTCTGGTTTAAGAATGCTGGAGACTACAGCGGTATTGCCGATGATGCCTTCTTTCCCGGTTACCGGTTTTGTGCGGTGAGCTTTATAGACCGCCCGTATTACTATTATAAGAAATCCAGAGATAACTACAGCCACACTGATTATAAGGCTGGTGGCGATTTTTAAATAGGGTGCATCTGTATTAATAAGCAGGAAGGACCCTATTACAAGAGAAACTACCCCTGCGATAGATGGTATTCCTCCAAGACTCATAAGGATATCAATTATAAAGAGTATCATCGCAAGGATTATAAGGCCCAGGCCCGCATAATTTATAGGAAGGACGCTAAGAGAATAGAGGCCGAGTATAAGAAGGAGGACCCCTATTGCTCCGGAAATACCCAATCCGGGCTGGGCGAACTCATATATTATGCCCAGAACACCGATAGAGAGTAGAATATAAGCAATATTTGGGTCGGATATCACATGTAGAAATCTTGTAATGAAATTCATTCTTATCTCTTCAGGAACGGTGCCGGCACTTTTTAGAATATACGTATTGCCAAGTTTTTGGACCGTTTTATTATCGAGTTTTACAAGAAGTTCATCCAGATCCTCTGCAAGATAATCGATGACCCCGATCTCCAGTGCTTCTCCGGCGGTAATAGATACGCTGTTTCTAACAGCATCCACTGCCCATTCACTGTTTCTTCCTTTTGATTCGGCAAGGTTCTTTATATAGGCAGCAGAGTCATTTGTGATTTTTTCCATAGTGTCATCTGATATTTCCTCGCTGCCTCCCAGATTTACAGGATGTGCGGCACCTATATTTGTAGATGGGCCCATTACTGCTATATCGCTTGCATATGTAATGAATACTCCTGCAGAAGCTGCCCGCGCCCCGACCGGATATATAAAGACTATCACAGGGATCTTTGTGTTCAGTATCTTTGTGATGATATCCCTCATCGAGGTCTCAAGCCCTCCAGGCGTGTCCATTGTGATAATGAGGCCATATCCTGAAGCTTCGGACCTGTCAAGACATTTTTTTATATATGATGCAAGAGAAGGCTCTATTATTCCTTCCAGCCGGCACAAATAGAAACCCGACAGCTCTACCGGGTTTTCTTCCCGGGCATCTGCAAAAGTTTTATTTTCAGAAGCATTATAACCATTGCTGATGATGGAAGGGGCCATAGAAAACAGCAGAACTGAAAATAAAAGCAA
>CBDUUS010000107.1:0-4855 GCA_965370465.1 uncultured bacterium
CTGTCCCTTATATATTCTTAAATAATAATGATCCCCATATAGTAGATTCTACTGGAGACCCATTAAAGCTTCAAGCGAATCCAGGGCATCTATGGCAGCCTGATATTTTGGATATATGGCAAGCGCTGCCTCAAGCTCCGCTTTTGCCTCCTCATGCCTTTTCTCATATTCCAGAGTCATTGCATTTGTGTGATGGATCCTTGCAGTATCAGAGATATTTGAAGCTTGCTGATAATTTGCATCTATGTCTGTCAGAAGCTCTTCCTTTTTATCCGCAGCGAGCTCTGAGTCTTCTATGGCCCTCTGAGCATCCCTGTATCCCTTAACGGCCTCTGCATACATACCCTCATCGAAATAACTATCGGCTTCCTCTATTTCCGAGCTTATCTCTTCCGGTATTTCTACCTCTTCTTCGGCTTCTTCTTCCTCACCGCTGTCTTCCGCCTCTGCTGCTTCTATCGCTTCTGTCCCTTCAGAGCTTTCCTCTTCCTCATGTCCCCCATTCTGGTTATCTTCTTCTATGGCAGACTCAGTATCTCCAGCCTGTTCTGCGCTTTCCCGGTCCGCGGCCGCATTTTTATCCCTGCATCCGCCGGCAAGAACAAGGGCCGCTATAAGTAACGCAGCCATGACGATCATCGGTACCAGATTTGATTTATTTATTATTTTCATTTCAAATTACCTTCCTAAAAAATCTTTAAAAATTTAAAGTTAAAAAATATTAGACTATTATATAAAAGTAGTTAAAAGTTTTCCACGGGTTTAATCCATCATATAAATAGATATCCTGACAGCTTCAGGCGGACAGTAGCATCTGAACTGTGAATATCTTCCCTCTCCCAGACCCCTGGAGACAAAAAGTACCATTTTCTTAAGGTAAAAAAGACCTGATGCAAAGACGGTCCTTAATCTGCATCCCGATATTATCGCACCTATGAGCGGGAGTCTCACCTGCCCTCCGTGAGTGTGGCCCGAAAATACGATATCGACATCTTTTTTATGAAGAGTGCCCAGAACATGGGAATCAGGAGTGTGAAGAAGGGCCAGCCTTAAGCATCCCTTTCTGTTGAGCCTGTGTATGCGCGTGCCATCCATATCAAAGAGCTCGCTGCTTATCTCTCTGTAATTTGAATCGCCTACTATTTCCCCCTCTTTTAAAGGATCGATCTCTTTGAAGGCCCTGCCCAGGTCCAGCTTATCGATGACAGGATCATCAAGGCCTATTATTTCGATATCCACAATACCCCTGCCGGCCGTCTTAAGTATCCTGCTCTCATTGCTGAGGATCTCCACTCCGACAGTTTTTAGCTTTCTGCTCAGTTCCCCAATATCATTTGCGCCCCTGTAGCTTCTCTTTCTCTTAAACATATTCCTGGTAAATTCATACAATGCCTTGTGGTAATGGTCATGAACGCCATATACAGCATACTTTCCATACCTCGCCCTGAGAGGAGAAAGCATTTCAGCAAGGTAGTCCGCATCACTGGTATTTTCTAACATATCACCTGTTATGAATATGAGATCATATTCCTCGCCATCAAGGGTCCCTATAAAGTCAAATAGCTTTCTTCCCTTAAAGGTCCTTCTCAGGTGAAAATCGGAAAGATGCAGTATAGTAAGGAGTTTTTCTTCCTTTTTTCCTGCCAATATATCCGATATATTTATCCTGATATCTGTAAGGCCAAAATTTAAAGGTTCAAATCTATATATATACACGAGGAAAGCGGCTAATAATGCTGCTCCGCATATTATTATGATCACCGGCCAGCTCATCTTTTACTCTTCATCCTTTCTGCGGACTTAAAATATATATCACTTTATATCCAGGGTTTTCCCCATTGAATTTGACATTATCCAGTAGTATGCAGCAGGGAAAAGATGAAGTATATACCTTTCAGTAGAATTTGCAAAATCGCTTATCAGGGCAAGGGAAATAAATATACTTGCCATGCCGGCAAACAGGAAGATAAAAAATATCCAGCCAAAATCCTTAAAATGCCTTTTAAAGCTTATTAACATAGCCACAAGCATCAATGTCCATATAGGTCCGTAAAATGAACCAAAAACTGCTCTTGTGGAATCATATATAGATAATATTAACTGGGACCCCAGAACGGAAGCTGCCTCCTTTATGCCTGGCATCCCCGCCATGCCCGCAGTACCGGCGCTTATAAGGCTGTTCCATTCTATACTTATAAAAGGAAGGCCCAGCTTTATCTTCAGCAGATACCACGGAATTAAAAATATAGCAAATACTGCAAACGGCATCAGAAGGTTTAAAAGGTTCTTTCCCGGCCTGTCCCTCTTCAGAATACTGGATATGAAAGAAAAGAGATTTATAATAATAAAGAGGGCCGCATAAATGATCCCTTCACTCCTTGTCAGGGCCATTATGGAAAAGAAAATAGCCGATAATATGAGAAAGCTCGTCTTGCCTTTCATGACTTTTGCCAGATAGAAGAAATATATAGCAATGAGCATCGCCACTGAAAACAATAGATTTGTATACTCTATATAGCCATGGTCCACTATTATAGGAAGGACCGATATAATAAATACAAATATTATCGAAAGAAGCTTTTTTACCTTCTGCCTGAAAAGATAGTACAGGGTGAAAAGGAGGGATGAATAAAAGAGAGGGAAAATAATTTTAAGGATATTTTCATTCATCTCCCCCATCCAGGACAGGAGCCATGTCTGCATAAGCGGCAGATATAATGGATATGAAAGATGTGAAAAACCATAATCATGGACAGTATAAAAGTTATTTATGGTCCCATCTATAAAGAATGCTTTCCCCTTTAGGCTCCAGCATGATATGGCATCCCAGAACTTTATCGGAAAGAGCACCGTTAGAAATACCACTACCAGGAAATTTATTATAATAAGGGTTGTAAATATTATGAAAAGTATCCGGCCCGTCCTGCTTTCCGCCGTGGACCTGTTTTCATCTGCAGGGACCTCTCCGGCAATAGGTGCAGCCGGCTCCTCAATCCTATCAGATCCTTCCTTATCCTTTATCCTTCTTGACTCCCTTGCAATAGTTATATCCCTGCTAAGCCTATTAATGCTTTTTCTCTCTCCGTTTCTGAACTTTCTCGACATAAAATTATATATATAGAAGATAAAAAATACCGCACTGACTCCATATATGATCTGTCCGGAAAAACCGATACCGGCAAGTGAAAACACAATGAGCAGCCATCCGGCCATAAGTGATCCGGTAAAGAAGCTTATGAAAAATACAAAGAAATTACCCGATAAAGTCTTTGAGCCCATCTTAAAGCCCCCTTTCCCGGGAAGGAGGAAATATATGGGAGCATATCCCATGAAAAATAGCGAAAATAATCCAAGTATTAAATAAATGTATACCATCTATTTCTTTCTATAAAAGACTCCAGGTTTTAAGTGTCTTTAATATAATAAAAGATTATTGCATAAATTAACATTGCCTTTGTATATATTTCGAGTAATATTAGAATATCAGGCATTGAAGGCATAAAGAGGATATATTGGGAGGCGCAGCATAGAAAGAAGCGGGGCAAAAGTATTATTTATAGTATTCACAGGCTTTTTTATAGCCGCTTTTATCCTGTTCTGCACACCCTTTCTCAGCACCGGGACCGATATCACCCCTGAAAATAAATCAGGTTCCTATGCTCTCGAGGTATCCGGCAGCCCCGCACCCTCTATGGGCGATTACCTGATAACAGCCATCACGGCTTCAAATCCAGGTTCGGCTGATTATCCATCCTGCACAGCCGCAATTAAATGGTCCCGCCCATCAGATGGAACGGCAACTATTTATCAACAGAGGTTTAAATTATACATTAACGGCACCAGGCACAGTTATTATGTCCCCCTTGGCATAAATAGGGATTGGTTCCCGGCTTCCGGATCCAATAATATGATACTGGAGCTTCCTCAGATAGAAGGCACCGATATACGGATGTCATCTGTGGAGCTTAGAAAGAGGATATTTTTTCCTCTTGATATATATCTTGGAAGGATGCTCCCGGGATCTGTAAGCATAAACAAGTTTTTGATACCGGCATATATTCTGCTATTTTTGTTTCTGATGCTTTGCCTGATATATTATCTGCTTTTCAGGCCCTTTCCCAAT
This sequence comes from uncultured bacterium, assembly GCA_965370465.1. Classification (GTDB taxonomy): domain Bacteria; phylum Actinomycetota; class Humimicrobiia; order Humimicrobiales; family Humimicrobiaceae; genus M55B120. The sequence goes on from CBDUUS010000107.1 coordinate 4,124, forward strand.
AAGAAAATAAGCCATGGAATGGCCATAAAGAAAGCGGTATTTATATTTATCCTTTGCATTCTGATGTTTTTCTCGGCCACATATATCTATACTGAAGCAGCCACTGTAAAAAGCTACTGGAAAGCCTATGGGGACAATATTATGTCCGGCCAGATAGAAGATACCTATCAGGGTTTTTATGACTTTGAGAAATTTATCATATGGGCAGACAGCGTCATACCTGAAGGAAGAGACATCATAGTATTTGTAAGGGGTGAGCCTGTATATATAATATCGGAGATGGCATATAATCTCTACCCGCGGGATATAAAGTTTATAAATATAAGCGGCAGGACCTTTGATGAGATAAATACAGAGATAGAGAGCATAAATGAGGCTTCAGAAAATGCCCATAAATATCTTATAATCCTATCAGAAGATGATGCCCATTCAGTTTCCCGGTTTGAACTCCTTGCAAGATACAGGACCACCGGTGGATTTGTATACGAAATAGAATGATTCATTCCTGTAGATATTTTATTCTCAAAACACCTTTTGGTGGCTCTGTGAAGCAGGAACCACTTTCCAGTATTGGGATGCACGGTAATTTATCGCCATGAGGATGTTATAGTGATTAGCCAGTTTATCAGTTTTTTTTCTGGAATAATAATCTTCAATCGTAAAAATATAGTATATTTGTTAAAAAAGGTTTATGGATTATAGCAAGTTTTAAATATTTTTACTATTTGTTAT
>CBDUUS010000108.1:0-4823 GCA_965370465.1 uncultured bacterium
CGTAGTGCTCAATGACTTCTTTAAAGAATGTAGTCTTTCCAGTTCCTGGACCTGCAACAATCAATTCCCCTGGAGCATCTGAATCTAATACCTTTTGAGTACACTTTTTAAGTTCTGACAAGTATTTATCTTCGTCCATTTTAAAAACCTAAACATTTAAAAAATTATTTAAATTTGCACTAAAAATGTTTGTATTGACAATAATAATCAAGTAGTAGTAGAATACCCTTGCAGTTATAAACTGCATATAATTACGATGATGGGGCACGCTAAAGGTTTTGTCCTTTGGATACTCCCCATCTTTTTTTATATCTAAGTTTTTCCCTTAACTCATTCATATAAATAATATCTTTCCTGAATTCTCTAAACAAAGCAGATTAGTTTATTCTATCTGGTATCATTAGAATCTTAAGCTTTTTAATTTCAATCAAATGCTTTACTAAACAACAAAAATCCCCATCACCAGTAATAATAATTGCCTTATTAAAATTATTAAGCTCAATCATTGTTTTTAGTACAAGCTCAGCATCTACATTCCCCTTTGTTTCACCATCAGATTTTTTAATTGTTGGTTTATGGACCAGTTCAAACCCTGATTTTTTTAAGGATTTATACGCTCTCTATCATCCTCTAAATCAATACCATGCTTTTCTGTATCTATTTCCCTTTGTAATTCTTTTAACTTCTCTTGTTTGAATTTTTCTTTCCTAATATCCCAACTAATACCCTGCTATGTGAACCACTCCTGCTGACAGCGGCGAATTCGAAATAATGCTGGAAGTCTTATCTGATTATTAAAATTTAAACCCCTTATCCTTAAATAAGCTTATGCAAACATCGACTGCTCCGGGATCATAGAGTTTTCCTTTATTTTCATTTATTTCTTCTAAAGCTCTGTCTGTGCCCAGGGCAGCTCTATACGGCCTGTGGGCACTCATTGCTTCTACTGTATCAGCTACTGCAAGTATTTTGGCCCCTGATAGTATGTCTTTATCTTTTAGACCATTTGGATAGCCGGAGCCATCCAGCCTCTCATGGTGTTGCAGTACCATTTTAGCTATGGGGGGCCCTGAAAACTTTATCCCTTTTATCAGGTCATAGCTTATCCGGGGATGTGTTCTGATCATATCTAATTCAATATCAGTTAATTTTCCTGGCTTGGCAAGAATTGAAATAGGTATTCCTATTTTTCCAACATCATGGATCAATGCAGCCATCTTTATAGATTCAACCTTGCCATTATTTAGTCCTGACTCTCTCGCTATGGCTTCAGCAAGTCTGGCTACTTTTTTCTGGTGACCCGAAGTATAGGGATCCCTGACTTCTACAATCTTTCCCAGTGTATCCATAATGCTATCTATAGTATTTTTAAGCTTAGTATAGCTATTTTTTAGTTTAGCTTCTGCTTTATCCTTGTCTCCGACCAGACGGGTTCTTTCAAATATCCTTCTCATAGTTATAAGCATTTCATCAATGTCCAGGGGCTTCCTGAGATAAGCTGAGGCACCGCTGTTTAGAGCCTTTATCACTGCCTCTGTAGAGGAATAGCCTGTTATCATGATTACTTCTATAGCGGGCATATCTTTCTTGAACTCACAAAGGAGGTCCGTTCCTTCAATATCCGGCAATTTTATATCCATCAAGGCTATGTCAAAGGACCTGTCTCTTGCCATGGCCAGGGCTTCCTTCCCGCCACTGGCTGACTCTACACTGTATCCTTTCTTTTCCAGCACCAGCTTAAGACTTCTATTCAGACCATCATTATCATCTATGATCAGTATATTTGCTTTTTCTTCCAATTTATTCCTTCTTATTGTTTAATATTTATTGTTTTTTAGCTATAACCTCATCTACCAGATTTAAGACCTCGTTCATATCCAGGGGCTTATACAAACATGTATAAGCCTTTTTAGTCATAGCTTCTTCAACAATATCATTCATTTCAATTTTATAACCGGTGATCATGACTACTATAATTTTTGGGTTGGCCTTCTTTATTCTAAGATAAGTCTCAAGACCATTTATGGTCGGAAGTTTTATATCAATAAAGATCAGGTCAAAGTTATTTTCTTTAGCCAATAAAATAGCCTCTTCTCCGGTGGATGAGGATCTGACCCTGTATCCTTTTCCTTCCAGTATCTTTTTAAAAGTGGTACATACAGCCGGATCATCGTCAGCTATAAGTATCAGGCCGCTTTTTTTCTCTGATTTTGATTTTTCTATTAAGTTTATAACTTTTTCAAAATCCAAAGGCTTATATATTATCCCGTGCACCCCTTCCTGCATAGCTTCCTGTATTAGATCCTTAACTGCATATGCAGTCATCATCATGACTACGGCTTCGGGCCTGATCTTTTTTATTTTTTTATAGGTCTCTACTCCATTTAAAAGAGGCATTTTGATATCCATAAATATAATGTCAAATGATTCTTTATCTACAATAGAAATAGCACCTGGTCCATCTTTTGCCGTTGTTACCGAATAACCTTTTTTGGACAGGATTAAAGACATGGTCTTAAGGAGGTTTATACTATCATCTACGATCAGTATATTTGCTCTTATTTCCATTTATTTTGCCTCCCTTTTAACCAGAGGCAGCACAACTTTAAATGTGGTGCCTTCCCCTTCTGTGCTTTTAACTCCTATTTTCCCGCCATTGGCCTCAACCATTGATCTGGTCAGAGACAGCCCGAGGCCTATACCCCTTGCCCTGGTCGTAAAGAGAGGCTCAAAAAGTTTCTTCATATTCTCCTCAGGTATTCCAATTCCTGTATCAGAGATTGAGATCTCTACTCTGTCGGGATCGGGCATTTTGGACCTTATGGTCAATTTGCCGCCATCCGGCATGGCCTGGATCGCATTATTTATAATATTTGAAAAAATCTGTCTTGCCTGGCCGGGATCGATCAGAGTTTTTGGCAGAGCTTTTGAAATCTTTTCTAAAACTGTAATGCCCTCCGGCACAGAAGTATCTGAGATAATTTTCTGTAAAATATTTGCAATATCTACTTTCTTTATAATAGGATCCCCCGGACGTGCAAAGTCAAGAATGCTGGAGATGATCCCTTCAGCTGTGTTTACCTCCTGATCCAGAATTACAAGAGTCTCCCTTATGTCCGGTTCTGGTTTCTCCAATACCATATTTAGAAAATATACAGCATTCTTTATAGCTCCGAGAGGATTTCTCAGTTCATGGCTCACTCCGCCTGCAAGCTGACCCAGCACTGCAAGCTTTTCTTTTCTAATCAGTTCTTCCTGAGTATTTTTAAGATCTCTGGTGCGCTTCTCTACCATTATTTCAAGATCTTCAGAGTATTTTTTTATTTTTTCCTCAGCTTTTTTCAATTCGGTGATGTCAAGCAAAGATAAAATACTCTTTTTTGTCCCCGGAACCATTGCTACTGTCAAAAAGACGTTTTTAACATCACCAGTTTTATCAACAAATCCAAATTCATAATTTGTTGGAACGTTTTTCTTTCCAGCTCTCCTATCATAGTAATATTTTTTCATTTTAGCCAGATCTTCTCTTACAACAAACTCTGTCCAGATTTTTTTATTCTCTATTTCGCTTCTTGAATAACCGCTGAACTTTTCAAAAATAGAGTTTGCAAGAGATATTGTCATATCTTCCTCAACCATCATTACTGCAGTTCCTGTATTTTCAAAAATAGTGCGATACTTCTTCTCAGATTCTCCTACCTCTTTTATTTTTTTAGCTAAAGCAGCTTCACTCTTTTTTAAAGCTTTCGTTCTATCAGAGATCATGGCTTCAAGATGTTCCTGATGATGCTGCAATAATTTAGATTTCATGTAGGCATTTTGAGCAAAAAAGATAGTGATTATTACTGCTAAGGAAAGTAATAAGCTATATAATAATGTTCCCACAGATCGCACAATTTCGGAATTTACTAATTCCCGGGTCGGCGATACAGACAGGTCCCAGACTTTTGTGTTTTGTAATGTGGATTTTTCATTAAAAATCACTTCCCCTCCGGAAATTTTCCAATTCTCGGAACTATATACTATCTTATCTTCTTCCCGGAGCTGCAGCATGTATCCACTTTCAATATCACTGACCGCCGGTGAAACAAACTCATCAATATTTATTATTCCAACTATAAATCCATCAAGTTCGGTATCGTCATAGATTGGAAACCAGAGCTTGTGCTCCGATGGATTATTGAAGACTTCATCGGCTCTTTTGTTGATATTAGATTCATTATACTGAAGGGATGCCATCCCTTTGATCCTCAGGGCCCTATCAACCCATATAATATCTTCTATGCCTTTAAATGAAGCAATATAAAATGCTGTGTCTTTTTCCCATCGATCAATATTTATTTCTTCATAGGCCTGCCCTTCATATGCTATTCTGGCAAGTGCATTGTATATTCTATTGAACCTGACTTCTATATCGCTGGAATAATATTTCGCTTTAAGCTCTGCTTGTGAATATAACCCCGATAAGTCATTTGATTCCTGGCTCTTCCATAAAATAATAGAAATAATGACAAGGCAGAACCCGATTAATAAACAAAAATATTTTGTAGCCAGAAAGTTCTTCTTTGGCTTAATTTTATCTGCTTTATTGCTGTCCTGCATATTTTTTAATTATTATACTGCTATTTATAATTATAATAATAATAATATATATTAGTATAAAGTTTTATAAATAAAAGAAAAATTATAAAGTAATTTTTACATCATTATTTACAGTGTTTCATATTTATTATATAATATTCAAAGATATTTTAAAAAATTATTATATAAATATAAAATAATTTAAAAAAAAAAAAGATGAATAAAATGAATTAAAAAAAAAT
>CBDUUS010000109.1:0-4822 GCA_965370465.1 uncultured bacterium
AGCTTAAAGGTTATTCCAGTGAGCTTCACATCCATTCCACAGACCCGGCAACAGTGCTCACCGAGCAGAAGCCGCTAAAGCTACAAGATGGCACGGAGGTAATTGAAATCAAGTATGAGGAGCTGGTAAGTTATCATAACGAAAGGAGTAAAGATAAAGAAAAAGGACCCATCGGTGGTGCAATTGCCTTTGGCGCAGTAGTTGTTGGCCTGGTAATCTTTGGGGTAACGAGAAGAAAAAGAGCTCGAAGAGGAGGTGATCTAAAGAGTAAAATTTAGTTATTAGTCAAAGTTTCTTAGAAAGTAAAGTAATTTATAAAGATTTAAGATTAAGGAGAGTTAGGTATGTATAAGAGTAATTTTTTAAAGTTATCAGTACTATTTTTAGCGCTAATTTTTGTTGTCTCATTTAGTCTTCTTGGTTGCAAAGAAGAAGCTGCTCCCGGTGAAGAAACAGTAGAAGAGGCAATAGCTGGAGAAGAAGCAGCCGCCCTTGATGCAGCTGTGATTGGAGCAGCCATAGATGGAATCAAGGCAGATATGAGTGAGCTTGAAGCCGCTGCTGATGTTATACACAAAGCAACGGACGTTATCCTGGAGGGTGGTTCCCCGCTGTCAGATGAAGCGGCAGCCATGACTGAGGCAGTTCATATGAGCTCCCATGCGATGTTGCTCCTTGCTGTCCATATGGAATTGTATATAGGCAAGCTCGATACCTATAAAGCCGACCCTGAGAGTTACAGAGGGGAAATCCTGACTGCTGCCGGGAAAATCGAGTCGCTCCGGAAAATCTTTATAGAATCTACAACTACCACCGATTTTTCGGGTTGGATGGAGTGGCCATATACGGAAAAAGCGCCGCATGACACGGTACATATTCTTATAGAAGACGAGGATATAAAGGCAACTGCTGAGTACAAGGAATCTGCAGATGCTATGCATGATGCTATGCATACCTTCGATGAAGCTGGAGGCTCTATGAGACTCAATTTAGAAGACCTTGCGGACCTTGTTCCACCTCTGGAGACCGCCCTTGATGCAGCTGTGATTGGAGCAGCCATAGATGGAATCAAGGCAGATATGAGTGAGCTTGAAGCCGCTGCTGATGTTATACACAAAGCAACGGACGTTATCCTGGAGGGTGGTTCCCCGCTGTCAGATGAAGCGGCAGCCATGACTGAGGCAGTTCATATGAGCTCCCATGCGATGTTGCTCCTTGCTGTCCATATGGAATTGTATATAGGCAAGCTCGATACCTATAAAGCCGACCCTGAGAGTTACAGAGGGGAAATCCTGACTGCTGCCGGGAAAATCGAGTCGCTCCGGAAAATCTTTATAGAATCTACAACTACCACCGATTTTTCGGGTTGGATGGAGTGGCCATATACGGAAAAAGCGCCGCATGACACGGTACATATTCTTATAGAAGACGAGGATATAAAGGCAACTGCTGAGTACAAGGAATCTGCAGATGCTATGCATGATGCTATGCATACCTTCGATGAAGCTGGAGGCTCTATGAGACTCAATTTAGAAGACCTTGCGGACCTTCTTAAGTAGCACAGGGCATGGACAAGCTCCTCTCAAAGGGAGCTTGCCTTCCCCCCCCCCTCCCCAGGGGGAAAAGGACGGAGTGAGAAAGATAGCTTACCAGATAGAATTCTCTGAAATAGATAAAGATCCCATACTTTTATATGTTAAAGCATTAAAAAAATGAAAAAAGTTTATAAAAAAAATAAAATATATCTTATTTATATATTTTTAGGCCTATTATGCCCTGTAGTTATAGTAATTTACTATATTCAACACATAGCCTGTATGAATGCTGTTTATTTGGAGATAACCGCAGGTATTTTAACAACCTGCTTTGCTATTATTGCTTTTAAAGAAAATATGAGAAAGGGTAAGCCTATTGGTCACTGGTTAGCTGCTTTGATGCCTCTAATTTATATCCTGCTTATTCCTGTTGTTATGATAGCCCATAGTGGACTCGAAGGTTTTTTAACCAGGGGAATGACTGTATTTATAACCATAGAGTGTTTTACTATTGGCCAGTTTATTTTAGCTATTTTAATGTTCAGGGGTCTGATATTTAAGCGTGGAGAAGACAGATTGATGATGCCTGGTGCAGGCTTCATGATAATGAAGATGGTACTAAGTGTACGCAACATATTTAGAAAACCAGGAAGAATACTACAGGAGATGGAGCTTAAGGAAGGGCAAACTTTTTTGGATTATGGTTGTGGAATAGGAAGTTTTGCGATACCTGCTTCTAAAATAGTTGGAGGTAATGGTATTATATATGCTTTAGATATTCACCACTTAGCTATAAAAACAGTTACTAAGGAAATTAAAAAGAGAAAAATCTCTAATATTAAAACAATTCTTTCAGACAGAAAAACAGGTTTACCGGATAAGAGTATAGATATTGTTTTATTGTATGATGTGCTTCAGATGATAAGGGACAAGGAGAAACTGTTGGAAGAACTCCACCGGGTATTAAAATCAGATGGCACTCTTTTTGCTACTTCAGAACATCTGGAAGTAAGTGAATTTTTAAATGTTTTAACGAAGGAAAAACTATTTATATTGATTGACCAGGAGGGGAAGCTTTTTAGATTTAAAAAGAGATAAATTTAAAAATAAGGAAATCATAATAAAATCAACAAAAACTAAAATTGAAGGGAGATACAAATGAAGAGATACACAATGGAAGCAAGGGCAGCAATTACTTTTATAATTGCTCAGATTCTTTTTAAAATAATATTTGAGTTTGAAGGTTCAAGGATATTTGCTGAAACTCACCGCATGCCTGCATTTACCGTTATAATAGCTTTTACAATTGCATGGGCTATTATATGCATACTCTGCCTGGTCAGGCTAAGAGCAGGTTATCTTCTCGCCATGATACTCGGAGTCCTGAATCTATTTCCACTGGTGCTGCTTATATTCGGGATTGCTCCATTTGCAAACAGGCCATATTTTAATGGTTGGATAACTTTATGCCTGATTTATTTCAGTTACCAGACCTACAGATCATTAAAAGGCAGCAAACGAGATGCTAAATAATTTCTGCAACAATCATCTTTTTGGATAAGTGTTTGTCTATTAGGTTGTTTGGTAGAAATAATGATGCTTATTATATATATCATGTGATTTTTGTCTTGAATGAATTATACAGAATCTTCATAGGAGGAGAACGAGAATGGTTAGTTATCTGGAAGAGACAGAAATATTGAATTTTAAACATCCTGAAATAAGGAAAGTAATTAGTAAGTTAGATCTCAGTTTTAAATCCAGGGAAGATAAAATCCATGCTATATACGATTTTGTAAGAGATGAAATAAAGTTTGGTTACAACAAATCTGATGATGTTTCAGCTTCTGAAGTGTTATCAGATGGTTATGGGCAATGCAATACAAAAACAAGTTTATTTATGGCTTTATCCAGAGCATTGGGTCTTCCCTGTAAGGCTCATTTTTTTAAGATTAACAAAAGAGTTCAAAAAGGTATTTTCCCTTCTCATATTTATAGAAGACACGTGGAAGGGAAAATAACACATTCATGGCCCGAGGTATGGCTAAAAGATAGATGGGTAGTACTTGAAGGTATAATACTGGATAAAGATTATCTATGCCAGATAAAAAATAGATTCAACACAAAAAAACGGTTTGAGGGCTATGGCGTTTCAGTTAGCGACCTCTCTAATTTATCAACTGATTGGTCCGGAAAGGATACTTACGTTCAAAAGGAATCAGTTACAAGAGATGAAGGTATATTTGCTTCTCCTGATGATTACTATAAAAAATATGGGACTAACGTAAATGGATTGGGAGGATTTTTATTTAAATGCATAGTAAGGCATCTCATGGATAGGAAAGTAATAAATATCAGAAGTGGAAAATGGTAGTGTAATATAGTTACTTTATAAATAGGTTGTTTATGTTAATTAAAGGATTTTTTACTTTTAATTGACCTTCCTCAGTTCTCCAAAGAAGAAGTATTTATAATAATAAAATATCCTCAAGGGAAATGGGAATCATGGCAATGTTTCCCTTCTGGTGAGAGTATAACAATTCTAAGTATTTATGAATCCATTACTTAAAATCTTTTATTAATTGTAATTTATCAACTAATTTCTTACTGATATTTTAATATCTAAATATCTAAATTTGATTGACAATATTAGTTATGGATATTATATTTAGACAAAACTAATAATTATTTATTAAGTCATAAATAATACTGATTAATTAGAAGTAAGAAATAAAACATGGAATCTGAGAAATTGTTTAAAAATGATTTCAATAATTAATTTTGGAACAGGGAAAGGGGAAGCATGAAATTAAATGAAGTAAAGCCAAAAACAAAATGCAAAATAGTCAAGGTTTCTGGCTCAGGAGGGGTCCATAGGAGACTTCTTGATATGGGCTGCGTCAAGGGTGCAAATATAGAAGTGAATAAAGTCGCACCACTCGGAGATCCTATTGATATTATCATTAAAGGTTATCATTTGTCTATAAGAAAAGAAGAGGCCAGGGATATAGAGGTTGAGGTAGAGTCAAGATGAGGTTCAGAAACTTTACTGGTCAAAAGTGTAAAGAATTATCATAGGAAAAGTGAAAGTAAAAAAATATTAGCAAGTGAGGTAAAAGAATGGAAAAAGAAATAAAAATTGCACTGGCCGGCAACCCCAATTCTGGTAAAACCACAGTCTTTAATAATTTAACCGGATCCAGGCAGCATGTGGGTAATTACCCGGGAGTAACTGTAGAGAAAAAAACAGGGGAAATCAAATACAAGGGATATAAAATAAGCATTGT
>CBDUUS010000110.1:0-4799 GCA_965370465.1 uncultured bacterium
CAGGTCCTTATGGACCTGGTAAACGATCTTTTCAAATCAAAATATTATAACAAAAAAATTGATTAATATGAAAGATAACAATACGGTTAGGGACAATAGAGAAAAAAGATCTGCAGCAGCAAGAGAAAAGATGGTCGCCGGCCAGATCGCATCGAGAGGTATAGAAAATACGGGAGTACTTGAAGCTATGAGAAAGGTGCCGCGGGAGATATTTGTACCTCCCGGCTACAGGGACTGCGCCTATGAGGACCGTCCCCTTCCCATAGGTATGGGCCAGACTATATCACAACCCTATATAGTGGCCCTCATGACAGAAAGCCTGGAACTTGATAAAAGTATGAAAGTGCTTGAAATAGGGACCGGCTCCGGTTATCAATCGGCAGTTCTTTCGGCCCTGGCCGGAAAAGTATATTCGGTCGAGATTAAAAAAGATCTTTTTGAGGGTACCCGGAAAATACTTGGGAATTATCCTAATATAGAGGTCTCCAATCATGACGGCTCGAAGGGATGGGAAAAATATGCCCCCTATGACCGGATAATCGTAACGGCAGCGCCGGACCATATACCGCATATATATATTGACCAGCTTAAATTGGGAGGAATAATGGTGATACCCGTGGGGCCCTTAAGCTGGAATCAAGAACTTTTAAAGGTAATAAAGACTTCAAGAGGCATAAAGAAGATAAAGATATGCAATGTAGCCTTTGTGCCTCTTACCGGGAAAAGAAAAGTATAAATTTCTCCTTTTAATGGAATACTTTAAAATAATCAACAAACACCCTTTATTTATTTATAACGTTTTTAAAAAATGATAAAATTATTCAAAATATAACCGGATATTTAATTCTATGAGAACAGGAACAGTAAATCTCCCGCTGCATGGAGGCAGGGCGCCGCGATGGCTCTTTAACCATATGAAAAACCTGTCAAGAGAAATACTTTTGGCCATAGTATCCGAACATGGACCAGAAGAAGTGCTTGACAGGCTCTCCGACCCGTTCTGGTTCCAGGCTTTCGGATGTGTGCTTGGTTTTGACTGGCATTCAAGCGGAGTCACTACGACTGTATGCGGCGCCGTAAAAGAATCTGTAAGGGGTCTGGAAAAAGACTTCGGGCTTTTCGTAGCCGGAGGGAAAGGCGGCACTTCCCGGAAAACGCCTGCTGAAATAGAAGCTGCGGGAGAGAAGATGGGAATTGATTTCTCCCATCTTGTATATAATAGCAAGATCGTAGCAAAGGTGGACAGCACGGCCCTTCAGGATGGCTATCAGCTCTATCATCACTGTTTTTTATTTATATGCAATGGCAGTAAATGGTCCGTCATCCAGCAGGGAATGAATGACCGGAATAGTATGGCAAGGCGGTATCACTGGTCCAGCGATGAAATAGAGGATTTCGTCTGCGAACCTCATAAGGCCATCTGCTGCGACAGCAGCAGCGAGGTAATAAATCTGGTTGCGGGAGACAGCAATAAAGCGCGTAATGCTATAACTGAAATATCACATATGAAGCCAAAGCTTATACTCAGGGATCTTGAAAGGATCAAGAAATACCAGGAGACAAAATATAATATGCCGAGAAGGCATCATATAAACCTCGGAGATATCGAGATGAGGCGCCTGGAAAAGATCTTCATATCGACCTATGAACAGAAGCCAAAAGACTTCGAGAAGCTCATCTCCCTTCCCGGCATGGGACCAAAGACGGTCAGGTCGCTTGCTATGATCTCTGAACTTATATATGGTGAGAAGTACAGCATCAAAGATCCTGTAAGGTTCAGCTTTGCACATGGCGGAAAGGATGGCATACCCTATCCCGTGGACCGGGAGACTTATGATTTATCCATCGACATCCTCCACAGGGCCCTGAAGGAAAGCAGAATAGGAAGAACCGATAAAATAAAGGCTATCAGGAGGCTTTCAGATTTCTATGAATAAAACATATGCAGTAAAAAATATAGATAAAATAATCGCCCTTCTCCGGGAACAGTATCCTGATTCTATACATTCCACTTTAAATCATAGAGATGCTTTCGAACTTCTGGTGTCCACAATACTTGCTGCACAGAGTACGGATAAGCTTGTAAATACTATAACTCCGTGACTATTTAAAAAATATATAGGTCCGTAAAATTTTGTAAATGCTGATCCTGCAACCCTCGAGGCGGATATAAAGCCAACAGGTTTTTTTAGGAATAAGGCAAAGAACATCATCGGTGCTTCCCGGAAGATATCAGAAAGCTTTGGCGGCAGAGTACCGGATAATATGGAGGATCTTCTTACTCTTCCCGGAGTCGGAAGAAAGACAGCCAATGTCGTGCTGGGAGAGATTTTCGGCAAACAGGTAATAATAGTCGACACTCACATGAAAAGAATCTCCCATCATATAGGGCTCACCAATAATACTGATCCGGGCAGGATAGAGTCGGATCTTTTAAAGATAATCCCTAAAGATAAACGGACCATTTTTTCACATATGATCCTCGCGCATGGAAGATCCGTTTGCATAGCAGGAAGACCCCGGTGCCATGGCTGTCCCATATTAAAATACTGCAGATATGGGCAGGAAGGCCTTTGATCCGGATACCTATATATGTTTTGCAAGAGTCGATCTTGCAACAGCGATATGCTTCACGCCTTTTGCTACTTTTAGCCGGGCTTCAAGATCATAAACTTTTTTAATCCTGCCCTTTACCGCTATTATCTCCAGACAGTTATCATGGTCCAGATGTACATGCTGGCTGGATATTATAATATCATGATAATCATGCTGGATGTCTACAAGATTTTCTACAAGCTCCTTTCCATGGTGGTCATAGACCATTATTATTGCGCCTGCCACCTCCTCGTTTTCATCATCCCATGATGCTTCTACAAGCTCTTTGCGTATAAGGTCCCTTAAGGCTTCGGAACGGTTGCTGTATTTTTTTTCTTTCACATATTTGTCGAATATTTTAAGAAGGTGTTCCTCTATAGATACTCCAAATCTTTTTAATTCTTCCATTAGTTTTCCTTTCTGGCAAGTATTGCATAAAGACTGATATGCTTCCCGGGATCAAAGCTATCCGTACCTCCGGTACCCACAAGCTCTATCTTTTTAAAACCAGAGTTTACTGCCATGCTCTTAAACATACTGGCCTTTAATGTTGCAAGGTATGAGGAATTTACAAAAAAATCATCAACCCTGCCATCATTAAGCCTTGTTGTAATAAGGTCTAATCTCGTCTTCTGTTTTCCATATTGAAAATGTTTGATAAAAACATAGGTGAAACCACCCTTTTTAAAAACTTTCGGCGGATAGTAATTATTCTTATCTATGATCCTGGAATTAAAATTTAAGAACTGAAGGACCGCTATTCCATTTTCAGAGAGCCGGTCTTTTATTCTCTTAAGGGCCCGTTTTATCTTTTTCCGGTCACCGAGTAGCGGCAGTACATTCCCAATACTTGTTATCAGATCAAATCTTCCATCAGGGATACTGTCAAGCTCCTCATAGCCTGCCCTGTAGAGTGTTATATTTTTTGACTTTATAATATTTTTTTCCGCATAATCGATCATCCCCGGATCGGGATCTATGGCCACTACTTCCGGAGCATATTCTGCAAAAAGCTCTGCATAGTGTCCTGTACCGCAGCCTATATCGAGGACCCTTGATATTTTTCTGCTCTTAAATATATTCTCAAAGAACCCTCTTTCCTTTTCCATCCTCTTCTCCCAGTTTACCTGAAGATCATAATACTCTGGATTATAATTAAAATTTTTTGCAGCCATATCAACTCCTGTTAAATCTCTATTATCTTGTTTTCTGTAAATTCCCTGGAAAGCTGTGCTATCTCGTCTTTTACTGAAAAGTATATTATTGACCAGCCCCTATCAGCAAGTTTTTTTAGTATCTTAAACTGCTTCTCAAGCCTGTGCCGGTCCGATGAAAGAAAGGCATCGTCTATTATAAAGAAACCGCTGCCTTTCCCCAATATTTCTTCCGATATAGCTATCCTTATGGCCATAAATAATTGATCATATGCTCCCTTGCTTAGATTTTCAGCCGGAAGCTCTCCATCATATTCATCTATGACTATGACTTCCTGAGCCTGGCTGTCAAACTTTACTTCCACATATTTTCCATCTGTGATCTCTCTGAAAAGTCCTGATACCCCGAGTCTTTCAAACAGAGTTGATATCTTTGTCTCCTCCCTATCTTTAATATCTTCAAATATTTTCAATGCCTCTATAGCAGTTTTATACTGGCTGTCAATAAGCTTGATGAAACTGTCTGCTATCACTGCTGCTTCCTTTAATCTTTCAAGGCCATTTATATTTACCCTATTATAATTATTAATATACCGTGCAAGATCAAGACCTATAAATCTTCTCTGAAAATCATTAAGATTATTTTTGTGGTTCTCAAGCATTGTGCCAAGGCTGCTTTCTTTTTCTTCAAGTCTTTCCAGTTTTCTCCTTAAATCTTCCAATTGCTTTGGATCAGAATCAAAATCTTTTTCCTCTGGAGGATCACCTCGAGGTCTTAGCTCCTCAATACCTTCTTCCCATCTGCCTATCATAGTGCTCATATTACCGGCAATATTATCAGGGTCCCCATTAAGCACCGATGGGCCATCCTGCAGCTGTAATATATCCTGAAGGGTCCTTACAGCAGCCATTATTCCGGCACCAGTCCTGTTTTTATGCCTGCGCTTCTCCCTGAATCCTTCCATATTCCTTATTCCCAGATTTCCAAATATTTCTTCCAGCTTCAGCTCTAATGACTTTCTGTTATTTTTAATATCATTTATTTCATCC
>CBDUUS010000111.1:0-4792 GCA_965370465.1 uncultured bacterium
ATATGGGATCCGGAGACATTGCTGAGACAATGCCGGAATTAATCAACGATTTATTTAATACAAAAGATAATTCTAAAAACCAGAACGGGCATCCAGGATGGTGGGATTACTGATATATATGCTTCAGGGTTTCCCCATCAGGTTCTGCTTCTGAGGGCCCTTTCTACTGTACTGTATTTATTGGCTGCATTCCAGAATAAAAAACCTCCGATATCAAGGTCTTCAGCAGCTTTCATCTGTAGAAGTATCTCCCTTTCAGTATAGCTCATCTGCAATCCAAAGGCCTGTATCCAGGGGATTATACGGCATTCTGTATCGCCTATCCTCGCCAGACCTTTCTCAAGAGTATATTTCACTACCTCATAAGGATGTGCCTCCGGCTGGCTGAATCCCATAAAACCAGATGAATAATGCGATGGATATGGCATCGGATACAAATAATCCAGATAAGGGGCCATCTCTTCTATAAGCTGTCCGATACCCTGATCATTTTCGGTTATAAATACAAAACCGAAAACATCTGCCGATATTTTAACAGGATAGTTTTTCGTAGCTTCCCTGACTGCTTTTAGAAAACCTGTAATGGCCCATATCTTTTCCATCTCCTCTGTATTTGAGGGATACCCTGCCATAGGAATATTACCTCTTGAAGGCGCTCTTATATAATCAAACTGGATCTCATCTACTCCCTTATTGACCAGCTCCATGACCAGTTCTATATAATGGTCCCATATCTCGCGGTTAAATATATCGACCCAATAACCTCCATCAAGATATATACGCGCACCTGTGTTTTTATTTTGTATGGCAAGATCGGGCCGGGCATCAGTTATTATCCCATCCTTAAAGAGCACTACCCTTGCTATACTGTATATATTTCTTTCATCCATCTCCTGGAGCACCTTATCAATATCATAATATGCATTTACTGCACCGATCTCATTGAAAAATTCCACCCCGCTATTATAGAAGATACCACCGGAGTCTTCCTTTGCATTAAATACTATGCTATTTAATTCAGTTTCTTCTATTAACCTGTATATATCCTGTCTTTTTTCTTCAGAAGCCATGCTGTATCCAGTCAGATAAACCGCTTTCTGGGTCCCTGCGCCGATCTTTCTGACCCTGCTATTATATGTCCATATAAAATCCGGATAATCAGGGTCAAATGCAAATATTTCGGTAAGGGGGATAAGGATTACTGCGATAATGATCAACAATATAAAAAGCCTTATGGCGGCTCCTGATATATTTTTGCTAAAACCTTTCTTATTATTCATAAATATTGTTTTTGCTACAGGTATTATTTTAGATCTATGCTGTCCTTTATTATCATTCAAATATATTTTATCAGCTTTATTTGAAAGACAGCATCTCTTTTACCGCAAAGAGTCTTCATTGCCTCCCTGGTTTATTCTACCAGACCCTTTGCCATTAAAACTAATATTTTAATAAAACCTATTAAAATGTTTAAATAATAAAGTAAATATTGGAAATACTCGCTGGCTGATTTAAAATAAAAAGATGAATGAAAATATAAATATACTTATACTGAATGATATAAGCAGAAGCATACTAAGATATCTAAGGAAAAATCTCTCCACGGTATTTGAAAGTAATGTAATTATATTAAAACACATCATAATCCCATTAACACTATTCAATGATGACAAAAAACAATATGATGGAAGAAAACTTCTAAAGTTCCTTACCGAAAATTAGAATGCGAATTGATAAGCAAGGCCTATAGAGCATATCCAAAGCGAGGCCTGGCCGAGATGGAACCGGAACAATTTTATAGACGGATTGTTAAAAGAACTAAAGAATGCATACAGGTGGAGAATATATTTTTTCACCAGGTCATAATATACAGGCCGATATCCCGCCTGAGAATTTAGAAGCTATGTATGCTACAGCATCAAGAATTCATTCAGGATAGGTAAAAAAGGAAATGTTTAAAAAATTAATTCAAGTAGGGTTTGTAAGCAAAGAACTGGATAGAATACTGAACAGTTATATAAATATCTATAACATAGGCCCATGGTATTTATTAAAATTTTGTCCAACAAATGTAAAATCGATGACAGTTTACGGGGAAAAACAGGGATATGAAATGAATCTTGCTGTTTGTCCGATTGGTGATGTAAGATTTGAGTATATCGAACCAATAACAAAATCAATATTTTCAGATTTTTATGATTATTATAATGAGAATATTGTTCATCATCTTAAATTTGTTGTAAATGATTATAAGGAAGCTTTAGATTTTTTTAAAGCAAGGAATATAAATATAATCCAGACAGGTCAGCAATTAGGTGACCGTGGTAAGAATATTTATAATTTTTTAGATACAAAAAAAGAATTTGGTTTTATAACAGAAATAGTCCATGTAACTAAAAATTTTATAAAGCCCCGGCCTGATTCATGGATTGGTTTAGAGCATGACGGTTTTGACCCCATTTTTATAAAACCCTCTGTAATAGGCATAGTAGTTAAAAATCTTGAAGAAAAAATTAAAAAATATATGGAATTTAATATAGGACCATGGAAAACACATGATTTTGGAAAGGAAGATAATTTAAATTTTAAAGCAAAAATGGCTTTTTGTAGGCTTGATAATGCAATATTTAAATTGATCGAACCTAAATCTGATTCAATTTTTTCCGAAAATCTTTCAAAATATGGTGAAGGGATTCATCATATAAAAATGGAAGTCGATGACTATGAGGGAAAATTGGATTACCTTCGTTCAAAGGGTGTAAAAATTCTTTATTCAGGTAATTATTTGGATAAAATTCGCTTTTCTTTCCTGGATACAAATAAGCACTTAAATTTTGCTATTCAAATATCAGATAATGAGATAAAGAATGAATTAGAATCTGGAATTATTGTACATCCCTGATAATGCAGTATTTTCTTTAAAGCATCCATAAATTTTTCTGTATCCTTAATTATTATCGAAGGTTGTAGAGATGATCCGGGTTGTTTTTGGAAGAGTTCTATAATACAATTTTTTATAGATTATAATATGAAATTTATTTCTTGAAAGGGACAATATGAATAAAGTTAAAATCGGTATTCACCAGCATGTTTTCACAAGTAAGCTAAACTCAGAAAACATTCATGTATTTGATTTTATAAAGGAAATTGGTTTTGATTCAATGGATATCAACCTCAGGAATACTGATTTTGAATTTGCCAGAGAAATGAGAAAAAAAGCTGAAAAACTTAATCTTTTTCTTACAGGTGGAGGTTCTTTGCCTGAAGGAAAAGAAATAATTTCACAGGATAAGCAAAAAAGAGTTGAAGCTGTTGAATATATGAAAGAAATTGTAAGAAAAGCTTTTGAAATCGGCATAACCCTTTATCATGGCCTAATTTATGCTACTGCTGGTGTATTTACAGGCAGGGGGCCAACAAGTGAAGAATTCGAATATGCTGTTACCGGTCTGAAAGAGGTAGCAAATTATGCAAAAAAATACGGTATTTCTCTTTGTCTTGAACCCGCAAACCGTTATGAAAATTATATGATAAATACTGTTGAAGATTCCCTGAAAATGCTGGATGCTATAGATGAACCAAATATGGGATTATTGCTTGATTCTTACCATATGAACATAGAAGAAAAAGACATGTATAGATCAATAACTTCTGCAAAAGGCAGGATTTTTCATTTCCATGTAAATGAAAATGACAGGGGAATACCCGGGACGGGACATATTCCATGGGATGATGTTTTTAGAGCCTTAAAGGATATAAATTATGACAGGGTTGTGGCAATTGAAAGTTTTGTGGATAATACCATAGATATAGCTTCTATTGTTGCTATTTGGAGAAGGCTTGCGCCTGATGCTGAGACATTATCGCGAGAAGGTTACAAATTTATAAAACAAATGTCAGAAAAATATTCATTAATTTAGCAACTTTAAGTTTAAATAATATAAGAATTCTTTAAGAACAATATATTTATGAATATTTTTTACAGTGCTGATTTAAAATAAAAAGATGAATGAAAATATAAATATACTTATACTAAATGATATAAGCAGAAGCATACTAAGATATCTAAGGAAAAATCTCTCCACGGTATTTGAAAGTAATGTAATTATATTAAAACACATCATAATCCCATTAACACTATTCAATGATGACAAAAAACAATATGATGGAAGAAAACTTCTAAAGTTCCTTACCGAAAATATGACACTTAAGGAGGTAAGAGACATAAATCTCGCAGTATTTGACCGGGATCTTTATAAAGGTAATCTTGATTATGTATTCAGCCTTGCTTCTCCTTTCCCAAAGATATCTGTCATCTCTATAATGAGGATGCATCCTCATTATAATGAGGATTATTTCTCCAGGAGTCTTAAAAAAAGAAAAGCAGGTAAATTCCCTCTATTGGTAAAGAAATTAAACAGCACTGAAAAAAGACTTTATTATGAAAGAATACTAAAGGAAGCTGTCCATGGAATAGGCCACACTTTCGGTCTGATACACTGCAATAACAAAAGCTGTATAATGTATCCATCCAATACTTCCTGCGACATCGATGGCAAAGACATAGCATTCTGCAGGACCTGCCGCAGCTTTATATAGCCAGCATATAGGTACCAAAATATTTCTGGTGATCTTCATCCTATACTTCAAGAATAGCCTTTGTCCGGCATTACTGCTACAGAAGCTTTTCCCTTCTGCTTTTTAAGAGAAGATAGGTAAGAATACCGGCAAGATACAGGATAAATATTGCAAGGGCGTAGAAATAAAATACTGGCCTCTGGGCCGAATATCC
>CBDUUS010000112.1:0-4783 GCA_965370465.1 uncultured bacterium
CTTTTTTCTAAGACTTCTTTTCTTTGTGGGCCAGTCAGTTGAAGGGGGCCTGCTGGAGTTAGCAGAGTTTTGGCCGAACCTGTCCTCTAAAGCCTTTATGCGCTTTTCAAGCATTTTTATTTCTTTAGACTGTTTGGATATAGTCTTGGCCAGACTTTTAAAAAAGGCAAAAACAGCTTCAAATCCGCTGTCAAATATGTTTTTTAGTTTTCTGCGGCTCATCCGGCAAGCACCTTTCTAAATCTTTTTGTAAGCGGATAGAGATAAATATCTTTTATTGGGACCTTCATGGTACTGTATCTGTCATTTCTGCTTCTTCCTTTAGTCTCTCCTACATGGGTCCAGTTTGAAGCTTTGTAGCAGGTGCCCTTAAAGCGGTCCCGCTCTACAAATGTCTCAAGAAGATAAAGGGGGTGATCATATTTAGCTGTCCAATCATCTTTTATGCGCTGGCAGACTTTTGACAGTATGTGGCTTGCAAGATGCTCTACCCTGACCCATGGAAGGATTAGGAACCCTGTGTTATTGGTTGTAAGGGATAGATTCTTGCTTCTATGGTCGCGGTCCCAGCCGATGAAGTCATCCCGGGAGCCAGAGGCCCAGGCTGCAGAGCCAAAGAGAAGACAGGCAAGGGGCCTGCCACTGCTGTCATATGCCATATCTTTTAAGTTGCCGTTAGCTGATCTGTGGTCCCACAGGACACATAGTTCTTTTGAGAGGCGGGTACGCCTCCAGGATAGGTTCGTATCGATTAACTTTTTTATCAATTCTATATCTTTGGGAGCTATTCTGTGCCCCTGAATAATTGTTGTTTTGTTCATGCTGATGTAGTAGCATATGACTTGAAGAGAGACCAGCTTTTAAGTATAATTTATTTCTGCTGGAATTTGGAATACTGGTGATCACATTTTATGGCTGAATATTATAAAATATGTATGATTTAAAAGAAGAAACCGAATATGTGGACCAGGATAAAAGTGAATATGCTGAACCTTTAAGAAGGATCATAGCTGTTGCTAGCCAGAAAGGCGGTGTCGGTAAAAGTACTACTGTAATAAATACTGCGGCTTTTCTGGGCCATTACGGATATAAGACCCTAATAGTTGACATGGATCCACAGAGTAATTCGACTATCGGCCTGGGTGTGGATTACGGCAAAGTAGATATTTCTAATTATAATATCCTGGTCTCAAATGATAATCCAAATAATGCAATTGTAGAGACCTCATATAATAATTTAAAAATATTGCCTGCAAACTGGAAGCTTACAGATGCAGAAACAGACCTGGTAGGTTTAAATGGCAGGGAATTCCGGTTGCGAGATACCCTGAAAAAAATAGAATATGATTATGATTTTATTATCATTGACTGCCCCCCCCACCTGGGCCTTTTAACGACCAATGTATTCACTGCAGCTGATGAGATTGTAATCCCGATGCAATGTGAGTATTTTGCACTTGAAGGTGTTGGGCGGCTTATCAATATTATAGATTCCATCAGGGAAAAATATAATATGGGATTAAAAATCGCGGGAGCCGTACTGACAATGTATTCAAAGACAAAACTGGCAAATCAGGCGGCACAGGAAATCAGGGAGTATTTTGAGGGGAATGTTTTTAAAACCATTATCCCTAAAAATGTCAGGCTGGGAGAAGCAGCAAGTTTTGGAAGGCCGATCGTCGATTATGATCCAGGATGCAAGGGAGCAGTGGCATACAGTAACCTGACCAGGGAGATAATCGGCGAGGATAATGACCGCCCAATAGTGAAAAATTCAAAACTGCCCGGCAGGATCAGGAGTTTCTGGAATACTGGCAGCCCGCCAAGACATGCAGTTAAAAGAAGGAAAAGAGTAAGCCAGGAATAAAGAACCTTTAATGGTCATATTTCTGTTAATAATTCCCAAAGAACCTGTGGTTGCGTTCATGCCCGGACAGCTACTAATCTTCTAAATATGTCTTTACGGCCCCTGTTATTTTTTCACTTATTTTTTTCTGATAATCAATATCTTCAATTTTTTTTCTCTGTTTTTTATTTGATATAAATGCTGGTTCCACGACAACCGATATCATTTCTGTGTTTTTTAAGATGGCATAATTCGCACCATGAACGCGGCAGTCCAGTATGCCAAGACCCCCTACCAGCTGGTCCTGTATTTCATTGGCAAGCTGAAATCCTCCGATCGAATATGATTTGAGGCCCCTGAAATAATAGCAGCTGCAGCCATTTGCTCCTCTGTCAGAAGAATAGTTTAGATTTATACTTATAAGATAATCGGCTCCGCTATTATTTGCATTTGCGATCCTGTCAAAAAGGAAGACTCCCTGATTCTCATCATTATTATAAGTCGTCTGTACGCAGTAGCCGCATTCTGTCAACATTTCCCTGCAGAAACCTATTATATTACTGCAAATATAGATCCTATCATTTAAGGACCCTGCATCTTCGCCCCTGTCCCATGCCTCCATATCTTCCGGCTCCGGATTGTAATCAAGCATTATACTGTTTTTGATTCCGGGATCTTTTTTATTCCTGTTATTTATATAGGGAAAATTCGAAGTCTTCTTTGATATTATGATTCTTTTAAGTCCCATCAGATGATTCAGTGTCTGCTCTCCGACAATACCATCATCTTCTATATTCATATTATCCTGAAATTCGACAAGGGCTCTGAGGGTCCTTTCGCAGAAGATCCCATTTTCATTATATGGATAGAATCCAAGTGTTTTTAGCCAGAGCTGGAGAATTCTGACATCATCGCCCCTGAAAGGAGGGTTCTTCAGATAAAGCAGCCTGTCGCCGATTTTATATCCTGCATCCACCAGTTCCTGCCATGTCTCCTGATCTACTATTCCGCTGACCAAAAGACCTCTATCCTGCTGGAATTTTTTCACAGCATTCCCGGTCCTTTCTCCGAATATCCCATCTACGCTTGTGACTCCAAGATCATAGCTAAGAAGTTTGAGCCTCCTCTGAAGGTCCGTGATATTTGATCCTGATGAGTTTTTCTTTATGATCTCCATTTAAAAAATCTACCCCTGTTCCAGAAAGTATTTATCGACGTACATAACTGCTACGGCACCATCAGCGACAGCAGTTACAACCTGCCGAAATGGGGTGGTCCTGACATCTCCGATAGCAAATATCCCTTCCCCTGAAGTCTTCATGGTCATATCTGTTATAATAAAGCCTTTTTCATCAATATCTACAAGATGCTTTACTATTTCTGAATTAGGCTGCAATCCTACATATTCGAAAACCGCTGCTATATCAAGCTGTTTGATAGTATCGTCTTTTTTATTTTTAATTACTACTCGTTCCAATTTTTTATCACCCACAAATTCCTCCACGATGGAAGACCAGAGGATTTTTATCTTCCTATTATCCTTTGCCCGGCGCTGCAGCATATCAACGGCCCTTAGTTCATCTCTCCTGTGTATGATATATACTTTCTTTGCAAGATTTGTAAGAAACAGCGCCTCCTCTACAGCAGTATCTCCACCTCCGACCACTGCCACTTCCATATCCCTGTACAGGGCTCCATCACAGGTTGCGCAAAATGATATGCCTTTTCCTATAAGTCCGGCTTCTCCTTTTGCTCCCAGCCTGTCTGGTTTGGCTCCGGATGCAATAATAAGGGCTCTTGCAAATATTACGCTGTCCTCTCCTGAGCACTTGAATCTATAGTTCTTGCCTCCGGAATTATGCTTGACTTCATCTATCGATCCTATCGGATGATACTCCATTATCTCTATTTTAAAGCTTTTACAATGATCCGCCAGTTTCTGGGCAAGCTCGAAACCGGAGATATTATCCATAAATCCAGGATAGTTTTCTATCATATCAGTATTTATGATCTGCCCTCCAGCCATATTCTTTTCTACTATCAAAAAATCAAGTCCGGCTCTTCTGGCATAAAGCGCTGCTCCAAGACCGCCGGGTCCGGCACCTATTATAAGGAGGTCCGTTTTTAGTTCTTTCATATTAAGCTTCTCCCAATCTGATGATTCTTATTTGATTCACAGATAAAATATACTGCATCAATACTATTATAAATAAATTGCATATAAAATAAATCAGCAATTTTAATAAATTGAGATTACCGGTAAAAGGTTTATTTTGCAGGCAGTCTTTATTCCTGATTTGATATAATCGGAAAATTCATATTCATGATGCTGTGATTTGATGAATGCTCCTCTCTTTGTGAGGGTTCGAGTCCCCTTTGGCCACCATTCAATGCCCATACAAGAACTTCTTTATTTGAAGATTTATTTTTAGACTAATATGGTTAATGACTATAAAACTTAATTATTATCAGAATTTCCCAATAATTCTTCGTACCTATCTTTAACTTGTGAAGATAACTGAGAAATTACATCTTCAACAATATTTTTCATATTTATATCTTTTGCGATTTTACCAGTAGCTAAAATTAATTCTTTATAGAATAAGTCGTCCCCCGTGAATCTATACCAAAAATCTTGTCCGATATAAACCATGTATTCCATTTCTAATTTTCTTATAAATGAATTTTTTTCTTGAGGCTCTCCATAAATAAGGCAAAATATTAAGTCATTTACTTCTAGCTTTAAATTATTCTGTCGTGCTAGATGTATAATAGAAGTAAAATGGTTTTTTATCGTAACAACATCATCATAGTTTATTGCATTTGGTCCTGACTTTAATTGACAATATTTTTTACGGTTATCGATATAGTCAATAAACTCTACATCAATACCTGGAACTGCTGATCCATATGCCCCAAGAACTTTTGTAATAAATG
>CBDUUS010000113.1:0-4779 GCA_965370465.1 uncultured bacterium
AATATGGGAAGTCGTATCGAATCTAAAAATTAAGCACGATCACAGTCTATAAAGTTATAACGGCTACAACAGTTAAACTAATTTAACTTACTTAGTTTTATCAGAGGCGGTCTCTTTCTCCTAAACTTATATATTTTCTGGTAATACAGAATCTTATTTAAATAAATTTATCCGCTATATAGCCTGCAACGATCAATATTCCCGATGACAATGTCAGAAGAATAGTCTTTGCCTGTGCAGGCAGTATGGCCCTGGGATCATTGTATTTTTTAAGTGTAGTTGATACTGCCTGTATAGCGAGAGGGAGGTTTATAAAAATCACCAATAAATATATGGGCATCAGTTTTAATATGACCGGAATCAATACTGATAGATAAATAGAGATAATCAGAACCGCATAAAATATCCTGGCCCTCTCCCGTCCGATCCTGACGATTAAATGCCTCTTACCGGCTAATTTGTCTGCCTCATAATCAGGGAACTCATTTATAAATAAGATTGCTGTCAGAAGCAGGCCCTGCGGGATTGATATCAGTAA
This sequence comes from uncultured bacterium, assembly GCA_965370465.1. Taxonomy (GTDB): domain Bacteria; phylum Actinomycetota; class Humimicrobiia; order Humimicrobiales; family Humimicrobiaceae; genus M55B120. The sequence continues at coordinate 539 of CBDUUS010000113.1, forward strand.
TGCTTCAAGGGTAATATTCCCTGTAAATAGCAGGTATGATCCGCATACAGCAAGAGGTCCGGCTTTTATGAAAACAAGGATCTCGCCAAGTCCCCTATAAGCTAATCTCAGAGGACCCGCTGTGTAGAAGTATCCAAGAAGTACGGCAGCAAGACCAAACCATAATAGATGTAGATTAACAAATATTACAAAATAAAGGCCGACCAATGTAACGATTACAAAAGATGAGATGCCAACAATGAGGATAGTTCTGGGTTTTATAAGTTTGTCCTGTATTACCCTGCTGCCCCCGGAAAATGGACCGTAGTATTTATTAATTTCATCATTTCTGCTTTTATGGTCAAAGTAGTCATTAATAAGGTTAATACCTGTATTTGAACCGGCAATAATAAATATTGCACCGAGCAAATAAAGCCAGCTGAATTTTCCTTCAGAATAGGCCAGCGCTCCTGCAATAATTGCCGACATGATCGTGGCAGAAAAAAATGGCGCCCTTATAGCTTTTATCCACAGCATTATTTTTTCTTTTGTTTTCATATAGCTCCTATATTTTTTGAAATAATATAATACATTATTAAAGGAATTAAAAGAAAATGCTTAAAAAGAAGAACTTAAAGGAGAGGGAGCACCGGACAAAAACAAAAATATAAGTAAATAAAAAACTTTTTTTGACATTAAAATTAAAATAGCCTATATTTACTACGCGTTTGTATATATTTTGTTTGATTTAAAAATAGTTACCACAGGGGTAATTCATAAATAATCAATTTGTTCTCCTTGGAGATTAAAAGGGAAGTCCGTTAAAACCGGACGCGGTCCCGCCGCTGTAAACGGGTACGAAATCTGCCATTTGCCACTGTTTCTTGTAAGGAATGGGAAGGCGCAGATATTAGGATCATCCGTGAGCCAGAAGACCTGCATTTTTGATGGTATATGACTTTCTTCGTGGAAAAGGGAAGGATTATATAGATCGGGTATGATCCTTAATACAAAGAAGTCTGTATTAGGGATTTTTTATTTTACGGCCATAAATAGATTATTAAATAAGTCTTATACCAGGAAAACCAGATCATAAGCTCCAAAGATATTTTTTGGAAAGATAAATAATGATATTTTACATGGAATGAAAGGACATTATGGGAAAATTAAAAGACACAATTGAAAAAATTCAGTTACCCGATCCAGCTCTTCTGGAAGCGGCACAGGCTAAACTTGATGACCTGACCAAACCACATGGAAGCCTTGGAAGGCTGGAGGAGCTGGCCAGGCAGATGGTTAGCATTACAGGAAACCTGAATCCTGTTATTAATAAGAAAGCCGTACTTGTAATGGCAGGGGATCATGGCGTGGTAAGGGACGGGGTCAGCGCATATCCGCAGGAAGTCACCATGCAGATGGTCCTTAATTTTCTTGGCGGGGGTGCCGCTATAAATGTTCTGGCAAGACATATCGGAGCTGAGGTACAGGTCGTCGATATGGGAGTGGCGGCAGAGCTTGAACCAAATCCGAAGCTATTGGATAAAAAAGTAGCTATGGGCACCAATAGCATGACCGGCGGACCAGCTATGGACAGCGGGCAGGCGATCCGGGCCCTCGAAGCAGGTATTGAGGCAGCAGAGCTGATGATAGGAAATGGCCATAATATCATCGCAACTGGTGATATGGGCATAGGCAATACTACTGCGAGCAGTGCCATTACTTCAGTCATATGCGGTATAGAAGCTGAAGAAGTAACCGGCTATGGTACGGGTATCGACCAGGGGGGACTCAAGAAGAAGATCGAAGCTATAAAAAAAGCAATCGAGGTCAATAGTCCTGACCCGGATGACGGTATTGATGTACTGACCAAAGTAGGAGGATTTGAGATTGGCGGGATAGCCGGAGTTGTGCTGGGCTGCGCCGCACACAGGATCCCTGTTGTGATAGACGGCTTTATATCAAGTGCTGGAGCCCTGATAGCAAATGCTATTGAACCAAAATGTGCCCATTATATGATCCCATCGCACTGTTCAGTTGAAAAGGGCCACCGGATAGCGCTGGATCATCTAAGACTTAAACCTCTTTTTGACTTTGATATGAGACTGGGGGAAGGGACCGGCGCGGCCATAGGAATAAATATTACCGAAGCAGCGGTTAAGATACTAAATGAGATGGCAACATTCAGTTCAGCGGGAGTGTCTGAAAAAAATGAATAAATTTTCACATGGCGGAAATCTGAGGGATGCCCGGGATAAATATGGGATCCGCAGAAAAAGGATCATAGATTTTAGTGCAAATATAAATCCATCGGGCCTGCCTCCTGGAATTAAAAGACTGATTTTTAGGAATATAAATAATATTATAAATTATCCTGACCAGGATAATAAATTATTGGCCGGGGCCCTTTCAGACAAACACAGGATAGATACGGATAATATAATAATAGGAAATGGATCAAATGAACTGATCTATTTACTTTTAAATTCATTTTCTCCAAAAAAGGTAATCATCCCCGCCCCTTCTTATAGCGAATATGAGAGAGCTGCACTGGCAGCCGGCGCATCCTGTGTATTCCCAAATATTTTAACCGGCGGTAAAATTGATTTTGACCTGAGAGATATATCAAAAGATCTTGATAAAGCTTCCGGACTTATATTTATCTGTAATCCGCATAATCCAACCGGGAAATTATGGAGCAGGGAAGAACTTGAATATCTGATAAATGAGTGTCAGAAGACTGATACAATAATATTAATAGATGAAGCGTTTACCGCTTTTATCACGGATGAGGAAAAATATTCTGTAGTAGAGCTCCTGCGGTCCTATAGCAATCTTGCAGTCCTAAAGTCGATGACAAAGATCTATGCGATTCCAGGGCTCAGATTGGGATATCTTCTCGGTAGTAAAGTATTGATTTCAAGGATGAGATCAATACAACCGAACTGGCAGGTAAACAGCCTGGCTCAGGATATAGGCCCATATTTATTAAGAGATAATGGATATTTGTCAAAAAGTAAAATACTTGTCTCCAGATTAAAGGACCAGTTTTACCATAAACTCAAAGAATTTGAATGGATAGATCCGTATTATCCTTCGGTAAATTTCATACTATGCAGACTAAAAGATACTGTAACAGATTCAAAGAGACTAAGGGAGTATCTTGTAAAAAATCACAGTATACTTATAAGGGATTGTTCTAATTTCAGGGGACTTGATAATAGCTATATCAGATTGGCCGTAAAGAGCGAGAAAGAGAATTTGAAATTAATCAAATGCTTAAAAGAATATGACAGGGGATTATAAGTAATGGATCATGAGATATTTTTTACTTTTCCCCTTAATAGGATAACTATTTTGGCCATTGCCCTTATTCTTGATTTTATTTTTGGTGATCCGCAAATCGGATTTCATCCAATAATTATTGTAGGAAAATTGATAAAATATTTAGAGAGAAGACTGCTTAAAAGCAGTTATGCGGAAGCAAGAAAAAAGATAAATGGCATTATTCTGGTATTGACTATCTCGATCACGGTCCCAGCGTTCTCATATCTTGCCATATTTTATAGTTTTAAAATAAATATTTTTTTTGGAAATGCTATTTCTGCAGTAATCCTTTATTTCATGTTCTGTAATGGAAGTATGATCTCTCATGCCAGAAAGATCATGACCGCTATTAATAATAAAGATTTAGAAAAATCAAGAATAGAAGTCGGAAAAATCGTAGGCAGGAATACCGGTTCTCTAAGCTTCACCGGACTTATCAGGGCCACACTGGAAAGCCTGGCGGAAAACACCTCGGATGGGCTCATTGGACCATTGTTTTTCTATTTATTGGGCGGAGTGCCGGCAGCATTTCTGTATAAGGCAGTAAATACACTGGACTCAACAGTTGGGTATAGAAGCCAAAAATATAAAGATTTCGGTTTCTTCTCAGCAAAGTTTGATGATATTTTAAATTATTTGCCTGCAAGGATCACAGCTTTGATCTCAGGTTTTTTAAGTTTTTTAGCAGGCGGGCGGATGGCAGATACCTTCAGGATCATAAAAAAATATTCATCCCGGCATGCGAGTCCTAATAGCGGTTTTCCGGAGTCTGCTTTTGCCGGTGCCCTGGGGCTCAGATTTGGAGGTATTAATTACTATTTTGGGCACTCTAAGGTAACACCATATATCGGGGAAAAGAAAAAAGATTTTGATGCCGGTGATATAAAAAAGGGATTAAAGCTTTCTATATGCTCTTCGCTCTTTTTCAGCATTATTGT
>CBDUUS010000114.1:0-4697 GCA_965370465.1 uncultured bacterium
CGACTGCAAAAGGTTCACCGGTTGCTGGGGGAAATCAAGGATGTACATATCCGTGGTCCGATCAAAGATAAGACTTTTTTTCAGACCTACGCTACCTTCAAAGCGGTTGTAGAAGACAAACAGCTCAATGGTCTGGCTGCAAGCATAGAACGGAAGGCTGCAGTCTTTGATAAATTGCGAATAGCCATGCGGATCGCTCTTCCTGACAGCAAGAACGGTATCAACGATAATGGTGATACCGACATACAAAGCATTAAAGTAAAAGTAACTGCTTTTAGAAACTGGCTGGTCAGTAATGAGCAGAGAAAACTAACGTATGCCAGGATGCTTGCACAACTTGATAAATACTGGAAAAAATTGTTCGCAGATCCATTGCCGGTTGTTACTTCTGAAGGAGTCATGTATATTCAACCGCAAAGAACTAACAATATTTTGGAACGTTTTTTTCGTGGCGAAAAACGGCGTAGTCGTAAAAAGAGTGGAACGGCATCTTTGAGTAAAGTACTAAAAGCAGCTCTCGCAGATACGCCACTGGTTCAAAACTTAAAAAATTATGAATACATGGATATCATTCTCAATGGGTGTCCAGGCCTTGCGGAAAGGTTTTCTCAAATTGATGCTCAGATGGTACAAAAAGAGATGGAGAATGCTAAAAACAGCCGCGAAAAGATATTACCGGTAATCAGGGATCTGGTAAGAAATTCTGACTTGATAATGAAAATATCTTTATTGTTTTCCTCTGTAGCAAAATGAATACCAACCGTCATTTGCGGTCATAGGTTCTTAGTATTATATGACTGAAAAAATAGTCAATGGTTTTATAATTTTAAGGACATCAAATATCATTCATCTACTTATTGCAAAAAAAAATATTATTTAAAAAAAACTAGAATTTATACTAAAGGAAATATGGAGTATCAATCACCGGTCAATATAAACTCTTTAATTTCTTTAATAAATAAACTCCGATTAGAGGACAAACTGTCTCTTCGTTTTTTTAAATAGGAAAACCTGAATGGTGAATACTCCTCAATTTCCTGAATATATGATCTGCTATAAAACTTATCATTGAGCCCAACTGATTCAATAAGCAATAATTTAATACTTTTTTCCATCAAGCTTTTTAAAGAATCCAGATTGCTTCCTTTAAAACATTTAATATGATCCATTACTTTGATGCCAAAGTTGAAAGTGCGGTTGGTGAATTCATCTAATACATTTGCCTCAAAACCTGTGAAAAGGGAGTTAAAAGTCCTGCCCCGGAATCTTCATTGACATCCTGTATATCATCGGCCAGCTGTAAATATGCACCGAAGCCGAATAAAAATCTTTCCTGGGATTCAGTTATGGAACCGGAAACAAGATAGCCGTCAGCCAGAACCGAAGCGCCTCCTTTTTCAATACATATCCTTAAAACATCTTTTTCCGTGAGCGAGTCTGAAGCGTCAAGGAGGCAAATGCTTTTTGTCTGGCCCTGATGGATAGCCAATAAGCTTTCATAAACCTTCGGATAATATGAGCGTTCATACTGATCCTCTATCATTCCTATCAGGTCAAAAATAATTTTTTCATCACTATTTCCAGGTATGACCTTCTCCCCCTCTATTCGTTGCTGAAAATATCGGCTAAAAATAATTTTACTTTCTGTAGTGATATGGGGATCATCCAGGTAGTTATCTGTGTAAGGATAAAGCATACTATATGCAAAAATAGAAGGTGTCAACTCAACCGGCAAACCCATCATCGATTGTATTCCATTTATTATCCAGACATTACGGCAAGCCTGAAAAATATTTTCTATGCAAAGATCGGGGTCAAAACGATGTCCTGTCCTTATAAATTTCTTTGTTGCTTCTATATAACTATCTGAGAGTATAATATCTAAATGGTTATCCTCAAAATTAAATGCTGATTTCAATAAAGTTCTTATGGCAGGAAAGATAACTTTTGCATAACTGGAATTATTTCTTTTCAGTTTAGTTCTTTCTCCCTGTCCTTTTTTTACTTTTTGTAGAAATTCTTCAAATCGGGTCTCATGAGACAATTTATCCTTATAAGAGTATAAGGCACCTAAAGGGGGGATCCGGATGCTGCATTCCAACCATGATCCAGTATATTGCTCAATATATTTTTCAGTTTGCATATGGGGTGAACCCTGTTCCTGGACTATCTTATAATCTTATTCTCTGGATAAAACGTTTTGAAATTATTAAGTAATTATATCATTATTTGCCAGTAATCTATTATATTATTTGAGCGAGCTGGCTGTTTTCGGGTATAGAGCCAACTTTACTCAGTGCACAGGGCGGATGCCGCTATACGCAATGTTAGAACCTCAATAATGGCCCTAAACAAGGATATTTTATGCCAGAATCAGGTAATCTGAATAGGACTATGATATTATATTTTAATCACGCCTTTTTTATTTAATAGAGATGATTTTAAAAATAAAATGGATGATTGGCTAATAGTTGAGAAAATTGAAATTGTAAAAAAATAAACGGTCTTTTTTGGTAGTGATAAAAAGCAATCTGGCAGAGGAACGAAAAACAGCAAAGAATTCGAACCTTTGTCAGCAATTAATCATCCTAAAAAAATATTCTAAATAATACCACTATATAGGCCTGAAAGGGCCTGTTTTTTAAAAAAGCAAATTCGATTTCGAAAAAACCTTGACTTTTACATCCAAATATGATATGTAGTATACATATCATACAAACAAGGAGGAGATATGAACAGGAAATACATGGACCTGGACCTAAAGACCACTATCTCTCATCTTGCAAGACTTATCGGCAAAGGTGAGTTTCTAAGGGGCAATCCCGTAATAATGAAAAGAATATGCGGAAATAAAAACTGCAAATGCATACTGGAAGGCAAAAAGCACAAGTCACTGTATATATCTAAAAATAAGGATGGGAAAAGAAAGATGATATATGTTCCCAAAAGAATGGAAGAGGAAGTAAAGGAGAAACTGGATGCTTATCAGAAGATGAAGAAGCTGACTGAGAAGATCTCGGAAATTAATTATAGTAAACTGGACATAGAGAAAAAAAGTAAGAATGTTTAAAAAGCTTATCCGCTATTCAAATAAGATATTTGATCTATTTACCATCATAGCTTCTGTTACCGACGAAAGAATAAAGGCTCAGATCCCCACAGTAAAGATTGTAGCTGCAATAACTGTTATGCATTTTACCAATCAGGGTTCACTAAATAATCTCTCACAGGAGATCGCATATAAGAAATTAAAGGCTGCTGTCCCATCGGTCTCAACTATTGCGAGGGTTGCTGATACTATGAATCTTGAAGAGATAAGAGGGGTGGGTCTGGCTATCTACAAGAAGGCAAGGGCCAAAAAAATGCTTAGCTCCTGCCATGGGATGTGGGTGGGAATAGTAGACGGCCATGAGCAGATCACTTCCGCCTATTGCAAATGCAAGTATTGTAAGAGTAGAACTGTAACCAGAAAAGACGGAATAAAAGATATCCAGTACTATCACCAGTTTACAGCATTTATACTGGCAGGGCCCAAAATTAGCTTTATTTTAGATATAGAGCCGATTCTGCCAAAAGAAGGAGAGATAACAAGTGCATATAGGCTCATAGAAAGAGTTTGCAAAAACTATCCAAAAGCATTTTCTGTAGTAATAGGTGACGGATTGTATTTAAAAGAGACAGTATTTAATTTGCTGGAGAGACATCATAAATATGCTATTGCGGTTCTAAAAGAGGAAAGAAGGCAATTATTTGAAGAGGCCAATAGACTGTCTCTTCTATCGGAACCCGAAGTCTACAGGCAAAAGAAAACATATTACAGAGTCTGGGAGCACTCTATAGAAGGATGCTGGGACGGCTACGGGAAAGATGTAAGAGTAATTGTATCAGAGGAAATTACACCAAAAAGGGTCCATTCAAAAGACGGCAAGAGTTTTGAAGATAAACTGAGCAGGGCGAATTGGATGTGGGTCACAAATCTACCCTGCTCAGAAAACCTGGCCGGTTTAAAAAATACTGTACGTATTTGCCACAGCCGGTGGCAAATTGAAAATCAGTGCTTTAACGAAACGGTAAATACATGGAAAGCAGATCATGTATACAGACACAGTGCTAATGCAATAATAGCATTTCTGCTTCTGCTCTTTATCTGTGTAAATATCTTCAATATTTTCCGCATAAGAAATATCAAAGACAGAAGAGTTAAGACTAAGATCTACTTGATAAAACTAATAGGGATAGGATTTCACACAGATGACATTCCTCTCCCGCTGGTTCCAACAATTCCACCAATTCCGATATAACACCCCTTTCCGTCTTTAGTATTTAATAAACCAACCACCCAACTTTTTTAATATTATCAGATTTAAGATATTTTAGGCACTCCAAAATACAGAAATCACCCGGATTTTCACCTTCAAAACTTCTATTTAGAAAATGGTCCAATGGGCTGAAGCGGCAGCAGTCTTATTTTATCTGGTATTTGGGGTAAAATTGGCGGAAGATGATTAATCGCTGGTCAGATACGAAAAATATATAAAATAAGATATACTTATTATCCTGTCTTTTGTAATAAAATTCTTACATTTTTTAAAAGAGTAAATATTTATAAACTTAAATTAAGAAATTAATAATATGGATATAAAAAAAATACTTGACCAGGATACCTTAAAGAACCTAAATAAAAATTACGAGTCATT
>CBDUUS010000115.1:0-4666 GCA_965370465.1 uncultured bacterium
GTTCTTGGTCGATCTGCCAGCATTTCTTCTCGACTTTAGCGACCCGATATAGTTGAGGTCGATATCCACAGATAACCTGGGAAAGTCGAGTAAAAACATATTTAAGGCAGTTCCGCCCTTCAGGACCCATTTTCCTTTAAGAAATGGGTGTGAGTTCAGAACATTTAGAAGATTCAGCAAGTGGAGCACCTTCTCGACCATCTCCATTTTGAAGCCGGTAGACTCAGCAACCGTCAAGATTTCTGACAGGGAGAACTTCACAGTACTTCCCCCCAGGATCTGTTCAGGATTTCGACCGGGATCATCAGGTTCCATTCCTTGATCCACTGACAGTTTTTGCGCTTACCTCTTATCATATAATGTGGCTGCCGCGGGCGCAGCTTTCGCAGAGTATTCAAGTGGATATTATTAACCATCAAGGTTTCTCTGTGCTGTTCCAGAAAGAAACCCACCTTTGCGGCAGTGGTCGCATTCTCTAATAGTAGGACATACTCGATGACCTGATCCAGATCAAAGAACTCGATGGATTCCAGGGACCGCCATATCTCTTCCCAGCTTCCAGTCAGGTCTGGACGATCCAGCACGTCAACGAAGGTTCTTTCGAGATTAGTTACCCTGAGTTCCACTCCGGAACGTTTGTGGCTGATAACCCCGAACATCTCTTCACCCTTCGCCTGAAGGGAATACGGCACAGGCACACCACTGATTTTATAGGATCGGAATTTGAGCGGAAGCGATCTACTTGCTGAAATGTAGAGAAGTTTCGCATAAAGTGAGTAGGCTTTCCCGTGAAATTCCAGAGCCGTGTGGTATGCAAGAATTGCGTCTGTGGTCATTTTAGCTGCCACAAGATACAGATCAACTGGACTTGATGCCGGATTGGTTCCCAGAGGTATAGTTGCATACAGTCCGCGGCGGACACGTACTATCCGCCCCTGATTACAGTAGTAGGTCAGGATCGACTTGCGGGTATTCGGCTTGCCGGATCCTCGCTTCAATAAAAAACGGTCCAACTCTTCTACCGTGAATACAGCGCGCTGTGACAGGAATTCATTCAATTTCATAGGTCGGTCCCTTTGACAATCCCTCGATATAGTAGTAATTAATTTAGCACTATCTCGTGTTAGTGTCAAGTATCATATATAATATTTTGACAAATAGGCGAGATATGGTAGACACTCTTATTACTTACTCATCAATATGTCAAATCATCGCTTTGTATTTTCAATACTTCTTAAAGTAAACTATGGCGTTTATTTTTATTTTGTACTTACAACAATATTTCCCCCCGCAATCTTAAAGATAGTCCTATAATTATCATAGATAATATGCCGATAATCTTGCCCTGTTTCACCTGCTACAGGAATAATATCGTACCGTATTGGGAATTTTTGAAATAGAATCCATTTCCATTAAAATATTTGATCAATGAACTATAAAATCACATTATTCAAATGAAGTTTTGGGTTTGCAGCCACATAATTGGTACCAACTTATGTAATTTTATACACTTTCAACAAGGAATGTCTTTCATATATGAAACTTCATTAAAATTAGTATAATCTATTATAATAGGATCATTAAGGAAGGGAATTTATATTTTAAAAGTTAAAAATAATATTATTACTTTTTCTTGATGGACATACTGGCAATAGATAGTGCAAGAAAAATAATGCCTGTAGCAGCCAGAATAAGTAAGCTGGCAAGCGGAGCCAGCTCTTTCCCGCCAAATAAAAAAACAACACCCATGGCCTCCTTAAATCCTGCAATTGCCTGTGCCGGTGCATTTGTGAAGGACTCTGATATTGGCGCTTCCATCATGATCTGGCGGAACAGTGCCGCTGAGTGGCTTATGGGGAATATTTTTATCACAGTTTGTATGGCGGGCGGCAGCGATCCTATCGGAATATATATCCCGGTTATAAAACCGATAAGTGTTCCGATTATAGTGCTTGCAGTGGCAAAAGCGCTGCTGCTTTTAAAAAATGACACAAGGAAAAAAACCATCGACGAGCCGGCAAAGACAGATATCAGCATTACTCCCAATAATTTTAACAGCGCCTCTAATCCAAGTAATTCTCCGCCGCCGGCTATAATGTAGATCTCAGCAAGGATCAATGCTGCGATGCTCATGATCACACCGATTATGAAAGAACTTAGGATATATCCCCCCACAAGCTGGCTGCGTCTGAGCGGAGCTGACAGGAAATCCTTTGAGATCTTCTTTGTGCTATCCTCAACCATAATTTGAAATGCGCCCATTGTCGCAGTTATTGATGTAACCGATAAGATCCCTGCCATGACCCAGCTGTTAATGGTAAAACGTGTATTATTTCCGAGGAGATCTCTAAAGTTGTCAGTCATCATATTTCCAAGAAACAGGACATAGAGCCCGATTATTATAAACACGGAAAGAAGTGAGAAAAATACTGAGACTCTATCACGGAAAAACAGTTTGAGGTTGCGCTTGATCAAATTAATCATTACTGTCATTTAACTCATATCCTCCCTCATAGCATGCCCTGTAATTTTTACAAAAGCGTCATCCATATTGCCGCTTATAACCTCAAAACCGGATATAAGGTCCTTTACATCATTCACCAGCGGCAGGGCATCAAGGGTGTTTGAAACATTAATAAAAAAAGCTTTGCCGGATATGGTAAATTTGATATTTTTCTTTTTTAATAATTCAGTGAGCCCATTATCTTTTGGGATCAACCGCAGAGTGTCTGTACTGTATTTTGCACGAAGCTCGGAAGGAGTGCCTTTTGCAGAGATCCTGCCATTATCTATTATGGCTACATAATCGACTTTAGCAGCTTCCTCCATATAGTGGGTTGTAAGAAATACTGTCATTCCGGTACCCTTTTGCAGATTACGGATCGTATTCCAGACACTTTTCCGTGTCTGGGGATCAAGCCCTGTAGTGGGCTCATCCAGGAAAAGAATCTCAGGTGTATTTATAAGCGCTCTTGCTATGTCTGCCCTGCGCCTCTGACCGCCGGAAAGACTGCCATAGCGGCGGTTATAAAAGCTTTTCACATCTGCTGCTACGGCTGCTTTTTCAACCGCAGTTGAAAGTTCTTTATTTGACATCCCGTAAAAACTGCCGCGGGTGTACAGATTTTCTTTAACTGTCAGCAGATTATCCAGGATGCTATCCTGGAATACGACTCCGATGTCTTTTCGGATCTTATGATCCTGCTTGCCGAGCGTATAGCTGTTTATTGTTATAGTTCCGCTATCAGGCTTGAGCAGTGTGCAAATAATATCAATAGTGGTAGTTTTTCCCGCACCATTTGGACCCAGGAATGCAAATAACTCGCCCTCATTTACATGAAAATCTATACCCCTTACAGCCCTGACATTTCCATAATTTTTTTTAAGGCCGCTGACCTTTATTATAGGTATCATAGACATATTTTATAGGTAGTTATTAATATTTAGGATCTAAAAGTTTTGTTTTCTTGCACTATAATATAACTTTTTTGGGAATTATACATTATCCCTATTATATTACAATAGCACGGATAGGCTGTGTTTGGATTTTTACATAAGGCAATAGATAATCTTTCAGATACTTTTTTAGTTGAGTAATAAATAGACACTTTATATTTTCCATACTAAAAATACTTACAAAGTGTTTTCTCCCTGGCAGGAGCCTTCTTAAGGCAGACTAAATGTTACTAATGTCACTCTTACCCTAAATTTATAGGGTATTTCCCAAATTTTCTAATTAAATCTATGAAGTAATCATAGTTTTCTGCTGAAACATTACCGGGTACTGAGTGATCCGCCCCTGGCATATATCCCCCGCCTTTAGCTGCGTTAAGCCTGTAGAGTAAGTCCTTTTTTAAATTTTCTTTTGAACCTGGCAATATATTTAATGCATCCATATTTCCTAAATAAGCAAGCTTATTTTTATATTTTTCCTTCAGTTTGACTGCGTCCATACCTGCTTTTACTTCCAATGTATGGTAGGCATCTATCCCTGCTTCAACTAAATCATCAAGCACGGCTCTGCTATCGCCACAGCCATGATATATGATCAGTGCACCCATTTTATGAAATTCAGTACACATCTTCTTCACGACCGGGTAAAATATTTCTTTCCATAACTCTGGTGAAAAAAGCATTCCATTTTTGTAGGCAACATCACCCCAGATAAATAACCCTTTTACTCCATCAAATTCAAGTTGTTTTTTCCCTATTTCTACCATATAGTCCCCGATTTTTCTTACAAACTTCTTAACTTTATCAGGATCTGTAGCCAGATCCATAAATACACCTTCCGGTCCCCTCATTCTCCACAATGATTCATGCCCCTCACAGACAGAACCAAATATACATATCTTATCCTTAGCTTCTTTTACAGCTTCTGCAAAACTGGGGAAAGGCGTAAAGCCATCACCGGATACAATGTCCTGGCGAATACTGTAGTACCTGTCTTTATTATTGGGATCATCAAATTCAAAACTTTCATATTCTTCTGGAGATTTAATAGAAAAATCTAAGTATTGGGGCATGGGAGCATAATCGTATTTTTTTAAAGTACAGCCAAAACCACTTTTCCACGACACATAATCTTCTCCTTTCTCAAGCACTTGGCATGATTTCTTTTTAGGGTCCATATTCGGAGAAATAACCATCAAATCCATGTCGTAGT
>CBDUUS010000116.1:0-4616 GCA_965370465.1 uncultured bacterium
CTTTTGGGATTTTTTAATACCATAAAAGCTTTACAAAGGAGCCATATGAAATTGGGGATAGTCGGACTGCCCAATGTAGGAAAAAGTACATTATTTAATGCTATAACCAGGGCCGGAGCGGATACCGCTAATTATCCTTTCTGTACCATTAAATCAAATATTGGAGTGGTAACAGTTCCTGACCAGCGGCTTGAAAAACTGGCAGAACTATATAAATCCAAAAAGGAGACCCCGGCAATAATAGAATTTATGGATATAGCAGGACTGATCAAAGGAGCAAGCAAAGGTGAGGGCCTGGGCAACAGGTTTTTATCATATATCCGTGAAGTCGATGCCATAATCCAGATGGTCAGATGCTTTGAAGATAAAAATATCGTACATGTTTCCGGCAAGATAGACCCTTTAGACGATATAAATACAATAAATCTCGAGCTTATCTTCGCTGATCTTGAAACTCTGGAAAAGAAAATAATGGTACTGGAAAAAACAGTAAAAAGTGGTGATCTCAAAAATAAAAAGGAATTAGAGGTGCTAAAGCATATAGGGAACAGCCTTGAAAACGGGATCCCTGTAAGAAATATGCATTTGAACCCGGATGAAGCTGAAATAATAAGACCGCTATTTCTGTTAACCGGAAAGCCGGTAATATATGCCGCAAATATTTCTGAAGAAGATATCGGCAAAGAGTCAGCAGAAATGCCTCTGATACAAAAAGTAATAGATTTTGCAGAAAAAGAGAATTCGGAAGTCGTGGTAGTTTGCGCAAAGATAGAGGAAGAAATCGCCAGGCTCGATATCGAAGAAAAAGAGACTTTTATGAAGGAGATGGGTATAGAGCTATCCGGCCTGGATAACCTTATAGAAACATCATATAAGCTGCTTGGCCTTATTAGTTTTCTTACTGCTGGTCCTCAGGAAGTACGGGCCTGGACCATAAAAAAAGGTGACAGAGCTCCCAGAGCGGCAGGCAAGATCCATACAGATTTCGAAAGAGGCTTTATACGGGCAGAGATCGTACCCTGTGAAAAGCTCATCGAACTCGGCTCATTTAATACTGCAAAAGAAAAAGGCATGGTAAGGGTGGAAGGTAAAGAATATATGGTAAATGACGGGGATGTTGTCTTATTCAGATTTAATGTGTGATATTCCCGGTAGCTTTGCTTTGCCGGATCCGAATGATATACAGAGTCTTAATCCTGTGAAAGGTAATCGCCGTTCTCAAACTGGCTGTAATATAGATTTGCATAGAAACCTTTCTTCTTCAGAAGCTGCCCGTGGTCTCCCTGCTCCACTATATCACCATCATTCATAACAAGTATAAGATCGGCATTCCGGATAGTGCTGAGCCTGTGTGCTATTATAAAGCTTGTCCTATCCTTCATAAGATTATCCATTGCATTCTGAATAAGAAGTTCAGTACGGGTGTCGATTGAGCTTGTAGCTTCATCAAGGATCAATATTTTTGGGTCAGCAAGAATCGCTCTTGCAATAGTTATCAGCTGCTTCTGCCCCTGGGAAATATTTGAAGTCTCCTCATTAAGCATATGATCATAACCATTGGGAAGTGTATGCACAAAATGATCTACATATGCGATCTTTGAGCTTTCAATTACTTCTTCATCTTTTGCGCTCTGCCTGCTATACCTTATATTCTCCATGATAGAGCCATTATAGAGCCAGGTATCCTGGAGGACCATACCGAATATCGATCTCAGGTCCTTTCTGGTAAAGTCCTTTATATTATTGCCATCTATCAATATGCTGCCGCTGTTGACATCATAAAAACGCATCAACAGCTTAACCATGGTGGTCTTTCCAGCACCGGTAGGACCTACAAGGGCTATTTTCTGTCCAGGTTCAATATCTGCTGAAAAGCCTTTAATAATGGTCTGGTCCTGTTCGTATCCAAAATATACATCGTCAAACTTAACACTTCCAGAGATGCTTTCAGGTTTTACCGGACTTTCTATGTCCGGGGACTCTTCATCTTCTTCCAGAAATTCAAATACACGTTCTGCAGAAGCGGCAGTTTGTTGAAGAATGTTTGATATATTTGCCATCTGTGAGATGGGCTGTGTAAATGTCCTTATATACAGTATAAATGCCAGGATATCCCCTACGGACATCCTGCCCTGAACAGCGAGCCATCCCCCCAGCACAGATACTGCAACATAACCCAGGTTTCCAACAAAAAATGCTATAGGCATCATCATTCCAGACAGAAATTGCGATTTCCATACTGCTCCATAAAGAATATTATTAAGGCCATTAAATTTCTCTATGCTCTTCTTTTCACCATTAAAGGCTTTCATCACATTATGCCCGCCAAACATCTCTTCAATATGGCCGTTTACATGCCCCAGATAATCCTGCTGCTGCTTAAAATATTTTTGGGAGCGTTTTACTACTGTCATTATCATAATCAATGAAAGCGGGATTATAAGAACTGATACCAGTGTCATTATCCTGCTTATGGTAAGCATCATTATAAATATGCCGATGATAGTGGTAACCGAGGTTATTATCTGTGTAAGACTCTGGTTCAATGACTGGTTAATAGCATCTACATCATTGGTCACGCGGGATAGGACCTCTCCCTGATTAGTATTGTCAAAATATTTAAGGGGCATCCTATTGATCTTTTTAGATATATCTCTTCTAAGGCGGTATGTGATCTTCATGGAGACACCGGACATTATCCATCCCTGCACATATAAAAATAAAGCAGAAGCTCCGTACAGGCCCAATGATATAAGGATTACATTGCCAATATATTTAAAATCGATACCACTTCCTGTTCCAGATATGGCACCTATTGCTCCTTCAAAAAGTTTTGTTGTAGCATTACCTATTATTTTAGGTCCTGCTATCGCAAATACAGTAGATGCGGCGGCAAAGACCATTGCTATCAGTACCTGTGCCTTAAACTTTCCAATATATTGTATAAACTTTTTTAAAGTGCCCTTGAAATCATGCGGTTTCTCACCCTGCATCTGTATTCCTCTGCTACGCGGTCCAAAACCCATAGAATTCCCGCTGCCTGGACGCTGTCCGCCTCCAGCAAAACTTCCCGGGCCCATTGGACCTGAAGATTTTCCTTTTGTTCTCCTGGATCTGTCACTCATGCCAGTTCCTCCCTGCTAAACTGGGAAAGGGCGATCTCCCTATAGGTACCACAGCTTTCCATTAGCTCCCTGTGTTTTCCCTTCCCAACGATCTTTCCTTCATCAAGAACAATGATCTGCTGGGCATTCATAACAGTTCCCACCCTCTGCGCAACAATGAATAGCGCACTCTCTGCCGAGTATTTTTTTAAAGCTTTTCTGAGAGCTTTATCAGTTTTAAAATCAAGTGCAGAGAAACAATCGTCAAGTATCAGTATCTCAGGTTTTTTTACGAGCGCACGCGCTATTGAAAGCCTCTGTTTCTGACCTCCCGATACATTTTTCCCACTCTGGGATATCTCTGTATTAAAACCTTCAGGATTTTCATCAATAAATCCAAGTGCCTGAGCGGCTTCTGCTGCTTCCTTTACTTTTTGATCGCTGGCATTTTCATCTGCATAATGAAGATTACTATCGATCGTGCCGCTAAATAGGATATTTCTCTGGGGGACATACCCGATTCTTTGCCTGAGATCATACTGTGTAACTTTCCTTATATCGATCCCATCTATAAGAATCTCCCCGCGGCTGACATCATAAAACCTGAGCAAAAGGTTGGCCAGTGTTGATTTTCCAGATCCGGTCGATCCTATTATAGCAGTCGTCTCACCGGGTCTAATAGTGAAACTTATATCATGGATCACATCTTCTTCTGCTTCCGGGTACCGGAATGAGACATTCTTAAAATCTATGCGGCCCTGTACCGGAATAGCAAATTTTGCAGGTTTTTCAGGATCGATTATGACAGATTCAGTTTCCAGGACATCCGCTACTCTTCCGGCCGATACCGAAGCTCTCGGGACCATTATAAACATGACCGAAAGCATTAAAAATGACATTATTATAAGCATGGCATACTGAAGAAAGGCCATCATATCCCCTACCTGGATATTGGATACTGCTACCTGATGGGCTCCCACCCAGACTATAAGAAGAGACAGGCCGTTCATAATCAGCATCATCGCGGGCATCAATATGACCATTGCTCTGTTGATAAACAGGGAGATCCCGGTAAGGTCCATATTGGCTCCATCAAAACGATCTTCCTCAAATTTTTGAGTATTGAAGGCTCTGATAACCATCATGCCCGAAAGATTCTCACGGGTGACAAGACTGAGCCTGTCGATAAGGTCCTGCATCTTCCGGAATCCTGGCATTGTTACAGAGAATATGACCATTATAAGGGAAATGATAACTATTACTCCTAAAGCAATTATCCAGGACATAGAAGTACTCTTGCTGAGAGCAAGGATTATTCCACCTATTCCAAGTATCGGAGCATAAATGACCATTCTTATCAATACTATAACAAGCATCTGAATCTGAGTAATGTCATTTGTAGATCTTGTAATAAGGGATGCAGTAGAAAATTTATCAAATTCAGTATTTGAAAAACTCTCGATCCTTCTAAACACCATTTCACGAAGGTTTCTTGCCAGTCCTGCAGCAGTT
>CBDUUS010000117.1:0-4607 GCA_965370465.1 uncultured bacterium
AGTTTTGTTCATTTTACCCCTCTCTATTTTTTACAATATTAAATTAGTGCCTGATTCAGATTATATTCTTCTTATTAAATCATCGATTTTATTAAACTTTTCTTTTGTTCCCGCACCTCCGGGATATTCAACACTTTTGGCCCCGCAGATATTTCCGATACGAAGGCTTTTTTCAGGTCCCATATTATTTAAAAATCCATAGATGAAGCCAGCATCAAAATTATCTCCTGCTCCAGTGCTGTCTTTAAAATCCGCACTTAATGAATCACCCTTATAAATATTACCATTGTCTCTGGCTATGTATCCTTTTATGCCTAATTTAATAACAACCGTCTTTGCGATCTTGCTCAATTCTTCAAGGGCATTATCTATATTATCTTTCTTTGTTATCATTAGTGCTTCTTTTTCATTTATCAAAAAAATGTCAATATGAGGCAATATATTGTATATTCGGTCATCCCATTTATCTGAAGGATCATCATTTGTATCCATTGAGAAAGTAATATTCCCATATTTTCTTTTGATATTATTAATGATTTTTATATAATCGGCCTGTAGACTGTCCATCATATAATATGAAGAAAAATGCACATGTTTTATATTTTCCAATCCTTCAAAGATAATATCACTGATATCAAACTTCTTGATTATCTCAACTGATGAGATCTGTATCTTATCTTCAGCATAAGATAGGCTTATTGTCGCTCCGGTATTCATGCTTTCTTCGATAAGTATTTTATCTGTTTCTGCATTATGGCCCTTTAATCTTTGTAAAAGATAATCTCCAAAAAAGTCATTACAGATTTTTGAGATTATATAAGTTTTGATACCAAGTTCAGAAAGAACGGCAGTAAAAACTCCTCCCGAACCTCCAATATCCAGAAAATGGTTCCGGGCAGTAACCTCGGATCCTTTCTCCAGCGGTCCGTTTATGTCGGTGACAATCAGGTCCACATTAAGGTCGCCTATAACCAGACAATTTCTCTTCATAGAGTATCCAGACTTTATATTATATTTAATTACTAATTCCCTTTATGCCAGGTGATCCAATATATTTACCTTTACTGTCCCAATAAAATAATCAAAGATGAGGGGCACATGCCCATGCTGTTACCGATTTTATTTCCCCGACATTCACTGAGTAATGAGACTGGCTTTCTGGAATCAGTATTGCATCACCTTCATTTAATTTATGGTATTCACTGGTATCTGGCAGATGAAGGACAATAGTACCGCTAATCACATAGCAGACCTCATCTGCTCCAGCATGACCCTTATCCAGGCATGCTTTTTGTCCCGGAAGTAGGGTGCTTATTGTAAATATCAGTTTTTTGGTTTTAAAATAAATCTCAGAACATTCTTCTCCTTCGAGCAAGAATGTTCCTTCACCTTTTCTAATAATCTTTGTTTTCATTTGCCCTCTCTTTAAATAAAACATCCCTGCTATGAAAATCATTCATTTTTATCCAATAAGTCATCGATTTTTTCATTTATATTGATAAGGTTAAATGCCCTGAAATATTTATCCATTACTGCTTCTATCTTCTGAAGGACCCAATTTTTAGAATCTATGCCGTTTAATCTTAAATTGTCATGCAGAGTGTTCACGGCACATTTTATTTCTGGATTCGCCCATACATAACGGCTGCATGTTCCGAGGATCCATTCCTTTCTTTCCCCATTAAGCGATTCAAAATCTTTTTCTCCATCAAGCATCCATTTTTTCCATCTTTCTGACTTTACAACTTCGCTTATCAACTCTTCCTTAAGATTGGACAGGCAGGCGATTTTATCTTCTTTGAATAATTCGGTCTCAAGCTCTATCAGCTCATTGAATGCTTCAAATTCTGCTATTGTGAACTCCGGACCTACATTTGCTCCGCCCATTCCGCTCTCAGGATAGTCTTCCGGGTTGGATACTGAATCTGTATAATGTCCCTTAATATATGAACCATAATTGCGTGCTATTTTTACTACTTCTCTGGCTGCGACTGGATCAAATGTAGTAGTATGAAGATCGGTCCCTACCTTTGCCACTATAAAAACAGGCCAGGCATATTCCAGATTTTTTCCCCTTAACTCGTTTTTTAAAAGGTGTAAAAATTTCTTAAATATTTCTATATTGGCCAGTCCTCCATGGACCTCCTCGGTCCCTACCTCATATGATATTGGAGGGAGATCATTTTTCTTTCTGTAATTTTCGGTTTCGGCGATCAGTTCGACGGTTCTTTCTACAACTGTTTCAATTTTTATAGTTTTTTTGAAAATATCGATAGTAGGATCAACATGAATAAGATCATAGCCGGCAGTCAGGGAAGCCCTGAAGGATTCTTTTATCCAGTTCATAGATCTATTAAGATCCCACTTTTCTATAGTCTGAATATCTTTTGCCCATGGGCCGCCATGGTCGATTGCTACTATCACAGGACCGGTATAACCAATGCGGTAGGACTCTTCTTTTATTTTTCTTATGAGATCAAGTTGTGTCCAATTAGTGTATCCGCCGTCCAGATCTACCTGGTTTAAGGTTGCTGCAAATTTAATAGGAGCATTTGCCCTTTTTGCAGCACGCAATGCGGACACCATTACATTGTATGAATTAGGACAGGCTGCAAACAATGTATATTTTTTATTTTCCTTCTTTGATAGATGGTCAAGTTTTTTTAATAGCAATTCTACAATGGGGACTCCTATCTTCTCAGAGTGGTTCCTCAGTTTGCTTTGATCGATCTTTTGTTCTATTAGCATAAGTACCCCGCAGCTTCATATATTGAATATATAACATTTTTATAATAAGGAAAAAAACCTGTTATGCAGAAGGTCATCCATATAGTTCAGCCCGAATTTGATTTCACCAGTAATAGAAGCATCTTTCTTTAATTTTGAGATTACAATATCCGGTTTAAATGGCGTGATATCATAGATCTCTTTTTTAAATTTATTAAAAAAACTATCTCCTAATTCGATTATTCTGCCATTGATGATAATGACTTTTGTATCAATAACAGCAATTACTGAAGCTATTCCTACTGCCAGCATTTTGATGATATCATTATCAATAATTCTTTTTACGGGATTGCCGCCCGGGCTATTATAGTATTTACAGATATCGTCAAAGTTTATCCTGTCAATATTCTTATTAATTTCTATTTTAGATAAGTCTTTTTGATTTTTTAATTCTCTTCTGACTGTATTGGTTATTCCGACAATGTCGACCTGAGATTCAAAAAGGCCGAGTTCAAGTTTATTTTCTTTTATTTTTCTAGAATCATATTTTTTTAAAATAGGCAGATATGCAATTTCTCCCATGGACCCGGTGGTTCCTATGGCAAGTTTATTATCGATTATTATTCCTGCTGCAATTCCGTAATGAATTAATATATATACTAAATTGTTAATATTGCTGTAATTTTTCCAGTGCTCGCCCAGGGCACCAAGATTAACTGAATTTTCAATGATGGCTTCCTTTTTATATTTTTCCTTGATAATGCCAGCCAGGTTCGTTCCCTGTAATTTTGGTAGATATGGGGCAAATAATATTTTTTTTGTTTCAGGATTGATGATTCCATGGGTGCCGATGCTGAAAAGATAGACCTTTTCAATGCCTATTCCTGAATTATCAAGAGCTTCTTCTATTATATTGAAGAGATTATTTAGTATCTTATCTTTACTGTTTTTCGGGTAGTTTTTTTTCTTTATCCTGCAAATGATCTCACCATAAAGATTGGTTATAGCAACAGTAATAAACTTTATACCTATATTTATCGCTATTATATAGCAGTAGACTCCATTGAATTGTAAAATTGTGGGTTTCTTGCCCCGGCTTGAATTTATCTTAGAGCCTTCTGTGATTATCTTTTTACTGATAAGAATGTCGACAAGACCGGAAATAGTGGATTTGGAAAGTCCCGTTTTAGTGCTGAGACTGGCCCGGGAAAAATTCTTATGTTCCTTTATGAATCTAAGTATCAATCCCAGATTATGCTCCTGTATAGACTTCTGTGTTGCCTTTTTTCTTTCCACGGTTTTTAATTATATAATAAGTTTTTTGATAGAACTAATCCTTAAATAAATTTAGCACAAATAATATAGTAGGTAAAGATAATTATTTTTTGACAACAGAAAATTAAGCTGTATAATTATTAGTACGATGATTGAACTATAAAGATAAAGCAAACTTTTTAAAGGAGAATACTATGAAAGCACCAAAAATTGGATTTCTTGCCATTACCTGCCCCACACATAAAGAAGCACAAAATGAGACCGGAGACAGCTGGGTCGATAAGAAGAGTCTGGAGAAGGTTAAAAATGGCCTGGCTAAAAGCGGCCTGGATATTATAGCAATAGATGATGTCCTGGGGTCTTTTTATGAATTTAATGATGCTGAAAAAAGATTCAATGATGAAGATGTCGATGTAATATTTCTATATATAGCCACATGGAACTGGCCCGACCAGGTAATGCAGTTTGCCAGAAATATGAATAAACCCCTGATAGTCTATGCAATAGATGATTCAAAAGCATGGTCTATCGGAGGCCTTGCAGCTACCAGAGGCGGATTCGATGAGATAGGCATAAAAAACAGGATTGCTTATGGAGATATAAAT
>CBDUUS010000118.1:0-4598 GCA_965370465.1 uncultured bacterium
AGTATAAGACTATAGTTGTTTTTATTTAAGATTTTGAGTACAATTTCTTTTATTGTCAAATCAATTATTAAAATTATAGAATAGTATTATCTATAGCTATTAGCTTGATCCTAAATGAAATCTCAAAGAGACCAAATATTAAATAATAATTTAAGGACGCTGCTTTATAAATTTTCCATTCCCTCGATAATAGGGATGGTAATAAGTGCCTTATATAACCTTATAGATACTATTTTTGTAGGAAATGGTGTCGGTGCCATTGGCATTGCTGCTCTTACTATAGTATTTCCTATACAGATAATCATGCTGGCTATTGGTTTGATGATAGGTGTGGGCTCCGCTTCCATTATTTCCAGGGGACTTGGAAGAGAGGATGAGAAGCTTGCTGCAAAAACTGTAGGGAATGCGATCATTGTAAATATAATAATAAATATATTCCTGATGGCCATAGCTTTTATATTTATTGATGATATATTAAGGTTTTTTGGTGCATCTGCTAATGTTATGCCATATGCTCGGGATTATCTTTCAATAATACTCTTTGGTTTTATATTCTTTTCATTCTCACTTGCAGCAAATCATATTATAAGGGCAGAAGGCAGACCGAGAGCAGCAATATATCCTATGGTCATAGGAGCAGTATTGAATATGATACTGGATCCGATTTTTATTTTTGTCTTTAAAATGGGAATAAAAGGAGTAGCACTTGCTACTATAATAAGCCAGGTTGTCAGTGTATGTTATATAGTATTTTATTTTTATTTTGGTAAAAGTATTTTTAGGCCAAAAAAAGGTATGTTTAGAATAGATCCCGGGCTCATCAAAAATATTTTTACAATCGGCTTTCCATCGTTTTTAACAGCTATAACAGATAGTGTAATATTTTTAATATTTAACCGGGCTATACTTTACTATGGAAATGATACATATATAGCTATTGCTGGTATAACAACAAGGATCATTGATCTTATTGTAATGCCCATACTTGGAATTTCTTATGGCTTTTCAACTATAGTTAGTTTTAATTATGGTGCTAAATTGTATATAAGGGTAAAAAAGATCTTCAGGGAAGCAGTGGTCTGGACGAGCCTGATCGCTATTATCGGGTTTATAATGGCTATGTTCTTCCCCCAATTACTTTTTAGAATATTTACTGATAATACACAGGTAATCAATAATGGCATAGTGCCTATGAGGATAATTGTCATGCTTCTTCCGATGCTGGGATTTTTAATAGTTGGAGGATCGCTTTTTCAGGCAATAGGAAAGCCTGTGCCTGCTCTGATCATTAATTTTTCACGGCAGGTGATCTTCCTGCTGCCGGCGATTTTTATCCTGCCGATTTTCCTGGGTCTTAATGGAGTATTTTTGTCCTGGCCAGTAGCCGATTTCCTTTCATTTATTGTCACCGTTGTGTTTATACTCATCGAGATCAGAATAATCAATAAAAAGGCTGATCTGATTGTAGAAAAGGCATAATAAGCTTTTTAACTAAGTATATATATCAACCAACAGTTCAATTTTTATTTTCTTGACTTTACAATACTATAAGATTAATATTTTTCTCTATTGCATATTAAAGGGAATTGTACCGACCAGGATTACATAAAAATGGAAAAACAAAAAAAACAAATATTAAGCGAGGATCTCAGGAAACTTTTACTTAAATTTTCAATTCCTGCAGTAACAGGGATGGTAGTTGCAGCCCTTTACAATTTTGCGGATACTATTTATGTAGGCAAGGGTGTGGGGCCTGATGCAATTGCAGGACTGACCATTGTTCTCCCTATGCTTATCTTTATTATTGCTATAGCACTCCTTACCGGTATTGGAGCAGCTTCTATAATATCCCGGTCACTCGGGAAAGGGGATACTAATAGGGCATTAACCGTTGCCGGGAATAGCTTCATTATAAATATAATACTTAATATAATAATCATCCCGATTTTCTACTTTTTTATGGACGAGATACTTCAGTTCCTTGGAGCATCTCCAGCAATACTTCCATATGCATCAGAGTATCTTTCAGTAATGCTTTTTGGATTTATTTTTTTCTCACTATCAATAAACGCCAATAATCTTATAAGAGCCGAGGGCAAGCCCAGAGCATCCATGTATGTTATGCTTGTCGGGGCAGTGTTAAATATAATTTTAGATCCTATATTTATTTTCGTGCTGGATATGGGAGTAAGAGGTGCTGCAATAGCAACTGTCATAAGCCAGTTTTCCAGCATTATATTCATAATTTTCTTTTTCAGGTCAAAAGGAAGTGTCTATCATTTTAAAAGGAAAGTCTTCCGTCCGGATCTAAAGATAATGAAAGAAATTATTGCCATAGGCTTTCCATCGTTTTTATTGGAAATGATAGCAAGTATAATGTTCATGGTATTTATAAAAATTGTAAGGATATATGGAGGAGATTCATATATTACTATTACAGGAATAGCTATAAGGATAATCGACCTTATATTTATGCCGATAATCGGCATAAGCCATGGGTTTTCACCTATTGTAGGCTTCAATTATGGAGCAGGATCATATATAAGGGTAAAAAAAGTATTAAAAGAGGGTCTTATATGGACAGTTGCGGTTGCCTTTGTCGGTTTTATAATGATGGTAGCATTTCCTCAATTGCTTTTAAGAATGTTTACCAATGATCCTGAGCTTATAAGAAATGGTATTGCTCCTCTAAGGATAATAGCAATGTGTGCCCCTCTCTGGAGTGTTCCTATAATAGGAGGAGCTTTTTTCCAGGCTATTGGAAAGGCGAAGCCTGCAATTATAATAAATCTTACAAGAGAACTTCTTGTATTTATCCCTGCAGTGATAGTGCTTCCATTATTCTTTGGTCTCCAGGGAGTATGGATCTCCTGGCCTTTTACTGATATATTTGCAGTCCTGATAACAGGAGGATTTCTAATAAGGGAAATAAAAGTAATAAATAAAGAGATAAGCCTTAAGGAAGCATGATATCTATAATATCTGACCTGCAATCAGATCTTCGAAGGTCTCTCTTTTTCTTATCAGTCCTGCAGTGCCATTGTCGATTAAAACTTCAGCAGGCCTCGGTCTGGAATTATAATTTGAAGCCATAGAAAAACCGTATGACCCGGCATTGGCAATGCCCAGTATATCACCGATTCTTACTTCAGGTATATTTCTTGGCTCAGGCCCATCCGGCCCTATAGTGAAAAGGTCCCCTGATTCACAAATATTGCCGGCAATAACAATATCTTCCGGGACACCATCAGGATTTGAGCAGTTTATAATATGGTGATAGCTTCCATACAGGATCGGTCTTATAAGATGATTGAATCCGCTGTCTGTACCCACAAATCTGTAAAGTGGCGTATCTTTTTTATTTGTCACCGTCACCAGCAGGTGGCCGGCTTCAGCAGTCAGATATTTTCCAGGTTCAAAATTAAATTCAAGCTCTCTCCCATAACGAGCTGAAAAGTCTCTCATAAAATCAGAAGCTTTAATGCCGAATGTTTTAAGGTCGAATGGTTTCTCTTCAGGCCTATAAGGAACCCCGATCCCGCCCCCGAAATCAACAAAATCAAGATCTCCTATCTTGCCCGCGCTTTTTAATATCATATCCATAGCCTCTATAAACTGGTCCACCATAAGGATTCCTGAACCAATATGGGCATGGATGCCTTTTATATTAAGGCCAAGATCACCAGCCAGCCTGCTTGCTCTATCCAGCTGGTCAAAATATATTCCAAACTTGGATTTAGGACCGCCTGTTATACAGTGGTCATGATGGCCAAAGCCAATATCAGGATTGACTCTTATACAGATATCTTTTCTGCCTCCAAGTTTTGAATATTCTTCCATTATAGCCATGGAGCCGATGGTCACCATTATATTTCTATCAATCGCATATTGGAGTTCCCCGGCTGAGGGATTATTCGGCGTGAATAATAGATCCTCCGGGGTAAAACCCGCCTTTAGAGACATAAATATCTCTCCAGGAGACACTGTGTCTATCCGGCTCCCAAGGTCCCTGAATATTTTCATAATATTAATATTAGTATTTGACTTACATGCATAATAGATCTTTACTTTTGGATAATTAAAAGCATTTATTAGAGTATTAAATCTATCCTTAAAGGTCTGCCCATTATATACATACAGGGGGCTTCCAAATTCCTTTATAAGGTCCGTGCATGAAATACCTTCAATATCAAATCTATTATCAGGTTCCGGTGCCATTGTATACTCCCTTGCAAATTTAAGTTCAAGATATGAAAAATATATTTATAACAGTAAAAACAAATATTTTCCAGATAATTATTCTTATTAGATATCTTACAGCTTTTTAGGCTGAATGTTTACCGCCAATTTTTAAATATATTGCTATTCAGCGATATTATTACCGACAATTCTTAAATATAGGGAAATATTTGCTTTTAAAGAAAAACTGAGCACAACGGATCTTTTAATAAAAATTGTAATATAATAATCCGGTCTCCCTGTGTTATAATACTAATTTGCCGGAGAGATGGCTGAGCGGCTGAAGGCGCACGCTTGGAAAGCGTGTAAGTGGCGTAAGCTACTTCGAGGGTTCGAATCCCTCTCTCTCCGCCAATTAT
>CBDUUS010000119.1:0-4518 GCA_965370465.1 uncultured bacterium
GATATCTTGAATATATTTTTTTAGCCTGATAGTATCAAGTTGCTTATCATGAGAGGAGAATAATATGCCTGAAACAGTTCGGATATGGATAGAAGTTTCCTTTGATATAATATATCTGATTGCAGTCTGGATCCTGGTAATTGCAATGTCCCGCCACCGCTCAGTTGTAAAAATCGAAGATCAATGCGTGGCAAAAAACTATAGATTATTTATTATTCAGTTCTGATCTTTCTGGATATAAAAAATGCTGTGATCGGACCAATAAGCATGCTTATTATAATAATACCCATATTAAAGGGCATAAATACTGAAGAATATGCAAACCCATTTAGAATGAGAAAAATCAGTATTCCACCCAGAATAACTCCCAAAATAATGCTGCTGGAATAGAATTTAATAAATTTATTAAGCGGTATTCCTTTTCCTTTTGTTTCTTTAATTGATATTCCCGCATTACTCTCAGCACCCCAATTAACAGACTTGTCTATTCCTGCTATCATAACTGATATTGCGGATTTCATACTTAATAGTATTCTTGGCCATGTAATGAGAAGATAGATCAAAAATTGCCATAGACCGTCCCCTATTTTTTTTATGATCTTTACTGTCATGCTGCCTATTGCCTTTAAAGTCGAAGAGGGCCGATAATGGATACGGTCGCTCACCTCAAAAAATATAGGGTATAAAAATAAATCTATACCTGCAAATCCAAAAGCAGTCACACCCATATATAATGTTAAAACAAATAACACTTCCTGCTTGATCAGAGCGTTTTCCGGCAATATGACGAAAAAAAGTAAATTGATAAACACCCACATAAATAGTAATATCTCATTTGTAAAACGCCTGAATATATTCTCAAGATGCAGCTTATGATAGCCCGGCATAAACCAGGCATAGGAAAAGAAGGTATTAAACATCTGCAAATCACCCTTTAGCCAGCGTCTATCCCGGGTGTAATTGCCTATAGTCGAGATAAGTTCGCGTTCTCCTACACATACATCATTATTAATATAATCAATTACATTACGCAGTTTTTCTTCTCTTGAGCCATTATCTACATAAATGGTTCTTGTGCAGCCTTCTTCATCGGTAATAGCATATTTATTACCCTTAAACGATATACTGAAAATAGAACTTTGATCCTTTTTTTCAATCAATACATTTAACTTGCTTTTATCCATATATTTTACAGATATCTTTTCATTACCGTTTGTGGCCAAAACAGTATAATTAAAAACACTCTCCTGCCAGTCGTGTGAATCTACATATTTTAAATTAAGAACCTCATTCATAACCATATAGTCATAACTCGCTATGCGAATCATTCCTTTTCCATAATAAGCACTCATATTTTGATAAATTCCATGTAAATTATTCAGGTACCTGACATTATGTACATTCCTGGCAGTTCTCATCATTTTAAGAAAAACAGAGGTTAGTTTTTGTCCCTCAGATACAGGATCCTCAATACTCATCTGAGGTTGCAATATACCTATATTTCTATTTTCAGCATGCAGCATTATAGCCAGCGCTTTTTCCAGGCTGGCTGGCATGATCTCATTTTTATTATCAACAAAAAAAGTAAAATCTATCTTTCGGTCAATTTCTATTTTTTCCCCCTGGATTATGGCTTCAATAATCTTTTTATTATCCTTTCCTTCAAACATCCCCTGTCTATTGATGCATAAAGTATTAATGAAGTTTCCATAAACCCTATTAAACAATGGACCCTCGCTCAGAGTGGTTAAAAACTTACCTGAATCTGTATATATGTCCGAACTGGTATAGCCATGGTATTTAAAGATATGAGAGGCAACAATATTGCCAACTTTTTTAGCAGTGCCTGAATTTCGATGGAGGTAGATAAAATAAACCCTATTTGGCCCATACATCCTATCCGCCTGTACCTGTGCCCTTTTAACCATCAAAACTTCCTTATCTACTAAATTATTGTCAGCAGTATTGGATGTAATTTGATAGAAAATACCAAGTTTATCGTAATAAAGAAGGGTATTCTTTAAATTTTTAAGATTCCTGTTTATATAATGTATGGTAGTTTCCAGTTCCCCTGCTTTTCCAGTATATACAGGCAGATCGATGGCGCAAAGGTACTGCCCCTGTACCGCACGGGAATCAATCTCTTTTTTTAATTCATATGGAGACAGCCGTTTATTTCCATTGTTTTTAATAAAAGATGACATTAAAAGAACTGCAAATTTATTGGCAATCGGTTGAAATACAAACATGCCAAATATTGCGAAAAATGGTATGAGGATCAATGGTACCTTTATTAAATATATGTAAAATCCAATAAAACCTAAATTTAATAAAAAGCGTAAAAGATTGAAACAGTTTACTTTGAATGACCTGCCGTAACTGTTCGGAATAAGTGCATGACTATGGTTCTTTTTTAAATATATCTGTAGTTTTTTTATAAAGTCTTCTTGCTTATTAAATACCTGAGATAAATAATTATATCTTATCTGCTTCTTTCGTAATCTAATAATACGATTGCCAAAAAGTCTCTGCTGAAGCACTTTTAAAGGAGATTTTAATTTTGTACCAATTTCAGTCTGTTTTTTTCTTAGTCTCTTTAAGCTATTATTGATTCTGTGAATCTTTGATTTATTTTTAGATGAACGTACAGGCGCTTTTCTGGAGATCTGCAATTCTTTAATATTATCAAATATGCGATTAATGATTCTACGCTGCAAGAATAAACGCTTTTTGTATATGAGTGAATCCAATTGATCGATTATTTTACGTTCCCTTGAAATTTTTTCCCCATTGAATGAATCAAGATGTTCCCTCACCATTTTGCATAATCTCTTCTGATATTCTTTGCGCTTAGCTATCAGCAAGACAATGTCTGATTGCTTTTCAATCATATTGACAATATTTTTAATATACGCTTCTAATCTCATGATTACCATGATAAAATGCTGATCTTCAGTTGCGACTTTACCTCTTGGAGGATCGGCAATAATCCTAATTGCAGTTTTTTTAATACGCTGTTCGATTGAAACGCGGAATAACCTGCGACAAAACTTATTAATATTGCTGTGGATAGGCCGGGATTTTGCTTGTTCCTGTATATTCTCCCATTCAATTGTGTCTTCTATTAATAAACACCTGAAGATATATGCCATCTGTTTTGGATGCAGAGAAGATCTTAAGTATAGTATCCCCAGGTCTTTATCTTCTTTGATCCGTTCACTGG
Source organism: uncultured bacterium (assembly GCA_965370465.1). Lineage (GTDB taxonomy): Bacteria > Actinomycetota > Humimicrobiia > Humimicrobiales > Humimicrobiaceae > M55B120. The sequence continues at coordinate 3,224 of CBDUUS010000119.1, forward strand.
AAACAATATGCTTTATGGAAAATACTTTATTAAACTCATTATCTAAATCTTTATTAAGTAATTTAATTGCCCTTCTTACTTTAAAAACAAAAAATATGCTTCCAATAATGCGCATATTTGATTCCAGTATAGTTTTCCTGAGTAAATCATTATCTGCTTCATTTAATTGTTCGCCTTCATCTTCAGCCGCTATTAGCAGATTAAATTTTTTAAATAGAACTTCATGTAATTTTTTACGGGTTAAGAAATTATTATTCACCAGGACTTTTTCCAGTTCACTATCCTCATGTTTTTGTATCTTTAGTACGTCATGCAGCTCTTCTGGAGTAATAACTTTTTCATTAATTAATATATCTCCGATCTGCTTTTCAATCATATGCGAAGATTTATTTTCGGCTGTCTTTTCTTTTAAAATATTACTAACTAATGTCATATAATGTATTATATAATTTATTATTATAGATATTAATACAAATAAATTTTATTATGTCAATACTTATTTTAATTTTTTATTAGTTTTTTAAATATACTTATATATATATTTTTATTAATTATATTATTATAAGCAAATTTAATTGGAAAAATATACAGGATCTGCCATATCATTCTTTGTTATTTTAATAATAATTATAGGAATAGATTCTGCTTTAAGTGTTTTGAGATAGAAAGAATATTTTCTAGGAGGAAATACAAGAACCGGAGAAATATCTCCGGTTCTTCAGTATCAATTATAACTTTTTCGTTTAAAACTATTTAAGCATGCTTAAAGCCTATATTTACAATTTAAAAGGTTTTATCTCACTTTTTTTAACTTCCTTATCGAGAATATTTTTAAACCTGGTATTGCTTATCGGATTATATGCTACGACTTTTCCATTATATAAAATTATAAATATTCCAAAAACAGCCGGAGACTTTTGAGCATCTTTATAAGATTTGATCTCTATGATTTCCGGTTCTATACCAAAACTTTTTGCAGTACCCGCGATTTCACTATCATTTAAAAATTTTGAAATATATGGGCATTGATCAGAATACAATATCACCAGACCTTTGCCGTATTTTTCTATATTTTTTTCCATATCCGGTTTAAAACCGGGCAGCAAGCCATCATTAAAGCGCAATGCAAGAAGCTCAAAATCAGGTTTTTTCTTGTCAATAATTTCAAATTCAAACTTATTACCCTCGATTCGTTTGATCTTAATCTCTTCCTTGCCGTTATCTTCACCTTTTGACCAAACAATTACTCCTTCTGGAATATAAGAAATTCCCTTTAACTCGTCTGTGATTACCGG
>CBDUUS010000120.1:0-4511 GCA_965370465.1 uncultured bacterium
TGTGGAGCGAAAAAATTATTAAAGTAATTTTTTTGTTGAGTTAAACTATTATGAATTTTTACTCTTTGTTTATACTGGATATATGCACAGGTAATTCTTTTGTAATATATTTAATACTTTAGTATCTGTATTTCACCCTTTAGTCCCTGCATTACTCCCTCGGCCATTGCCTGAAGTTCATCTTCTCCAGGGTATATGAGTATATTCTTTGTTATAAACTCTACACAGGGGACAATAAGTCGTGTAAATGTCTTTGAGTAGGCAAGTCCCCCGGTAAGGATGACCGCATCTATCTTCCCACAGACAGGTGCTGCAAGAGAAGCTATATATTTTGATATCTGATAAGCCATTGCCTCTATCACTATCTTTACTTTTTTATCATTGCCATTTTTATACTTTTCCATAACCTTTTTAAAGTCATTTGTCTCAAGGTATGCATACATCCCTCCCCCGCCGTACAGCATCCTTAAGCTATCCGGCCAGCCTAATCCGTTCTCAAATACATATTTTAAAAAGGCTCCGGTAGGAAGACCTCCAGAACGCTCCGGGCTGAACGGACCTTCGCCATCAATTGCATTGTTTACATCCACTATCCGCCCCCTTCTATGAAGACCTACTGATATCCCCGATCCCAGATGGGCCACTATAAGGTTTATATCCTCATATCTTAATCCTAATTCCATGGCAGCTTTCCTGGCCACCTTTTTTTGATTCAATGCATGAAAGATGCTTTTCCTTTCTATGGCCGGATGACCGCTTATCCTTGCCACAGGTTCCAGTTCATCCACGCATACCGGGTCAAGGATAAAAGCTTTTTTACCCATCCTAAAAGAGAGGTCATATGCTATCATAGCTCCAAGATTGGAAGCATGTTCTCCATATCTTGCAGCTTTGAGATCTTCTATCATTCTCCCATCTACTTCATAGAGCCCGCTTATAAGCGGACGCAAATATCCTCCCCTGCCTATAAAACAATCAATACTTTTTGGATCAATATTATTCTTGCTTAGAAACTCATTTACAGAATTTGATCTGTACTTAAGCTGATCGATAAAATGTTCAAATCTTTCAAGATCATTTTTATTATGCCTTATGACTTCCATTTTTAGAATTTTTGCCCCTTTAAATAATGCTATTTTTGTGGAAGTATTTCCAGGATTTATTGCCAGTATCCGACTCATTATTTCCTTCTCCAGATAAAATATAATCAGTATTGACCAACAAAGAATATATTATATTTTTACCTATTTCAAGACTGCGGCTTAAAATAAGTCCCATATAGAGATGAGACCGCCTCTCTCTGAGAGAGACGGTCCTTTTTGGGAGGTGTTTTCGAGGTATTAGTGGCGCTCTGTGTGTCTCATTTATATATATTCAATTTAATTTATCTTAAATCCTACCAACCGGGTTTAATCTTTTAAGGCCGATCCCTGGGAAGAAATATTTAAGCTCAAGATCATTTTCTTCGGCCCAGTCCTTAAGTTCTTCTTTCATTTCTTTCATAGCTTCTCTTGCCTGTGAAACTTTCATATCTTCCAGATCTTCTCTGAAAGCCTCCATCTTCTCTTTTTTCTCAAGGATAGCTTCCTTTTGGCCAACGGTGATTTTTCCATCTTCAACAAGCTCATCCAGTCTCTCTTCAAATCTTTCTTCCATCCCGGCTCTTCTTTCTTCCTTCAATTCCTCTATAAAATCGGTCACCTCATCAATATCCAGATCAAATCTCTCTGCAATCCTCTCAAGCAGAGATAGCTGGCCGTTCTCATTATCTTCAAGAGGATCGGCACTTATTTCATTGGTGCAGGCTGTTCCCATTACCAGGAAGAGCGCCAGTCCTGCAATCAGAGATAGAATCATCTTTACACTTTTTCTTTTCATTTTTTTCTCCTTTTCTCAAATTTAAAAACATGCGAACATAACAATAATTATATTTATACAATATAAAACTGAGAAAAAGCTTAAGGAAAGTAGTTTTTTAAAGTTTTTTTAAATCCCTTATCATGCCAGGGGGAATCTTATAGTGAATGTAGAGCCGGATCCGGGTAAGCTGGACACATTCATAGAGCCATGGTGCAGCTCGACTATTTTCCTCGCTACTGGAAGACCCAGTCCGAAACCTGATATCCTGCTTTTGGACCTTGAACGGTCCGCTCTGTAGAAGCGGTCAAATATATGGGGTATATCTTTCCGGTCTATGCCCTCTCCGGAATCACTTACTTTTATTACCGCATTTTTTCCTTCACTTATAACACTTAGAGATACACATCCCTCTTTGGGAGTATATTTTAATGCATTATCCATTAGTATAAGTATCAGTTCCTCTATGCTTATCCAGTCAGCATTTATGTATATATCACTGATTTTGAGCTTAAGATCGATTTTTTTCTTATCTGCAATTACCTGTATTTTTTTATGGATCCGTTTTGCAGACTCTCCTATATTGACTTTTTCAAATTCCAGGACCCTCCTGCCTTTCTGGTACCGGGCAAGATGGAGAAGATGTTCCGATAACATTTCAAGGCTTCCAATATCCTCAAGATTGTCCTCAAGGATCTTCCTTGCCTCTGATGCCGACATCTTCCTGTCCCTGAGCGCCACTTCTGTAGAAGTCTTTAGCACGGCAAGTGGCGTCCGCAGCTCATGAGAAGCATCTGATATAAATCTATTCTGCTCTTTCACCATTTCCTCTATTGGCCTCAGCGTCCTTCCCGCAAGAAAATATCCCACAAGCAAGGAGATGATAAATATGCCGCCATTGGCAAAGATCAGCATAAAGAACACCCTCTGTTTGGCTATCCTGAGATCATTCTGCAGGATTACCCTTAATACAGGCGGTATCTTTTCCAGGTTCTTTACATTACTTTTTATCTGGTTCTCAATATTTATATAGCGCTGATTAAGGTCAGTTGTAATGGTCCTGTAAATGACAAAGCTAAAAGTGAGGCTGATCACCATTATAGCCAAAACATACCATGCAGTTATTTTAAATCTGGCAGATCTAAACATCAGACCTTCCCCTTATCCGATAGCCAAATCCCCTTATAGTCTCTATCAGGGGCTTCTTCCCTCTGAATGGTTTTTCTATCTTATTTCTTAGATATCTGATATATACTTCAACAGTATTCGGGAGTACATCTGCATCATAGTTCCAAACATTCCCAATTATCTGATTTTTGGTAAGGACCATACTTTTGTTTTTGAGGAGGAATTCAAGTAAAGCATATTCAGTCTTTGAAAGCTTTATGGTCCTGCCTGCTCTTTTAACTTTATAAGTTACCGTATCCAATGTAAGGTCATCGGCAGTAAGTACTGCTCCCAGAGATCTTCTCGGCCTTCTGGACAATGCTTTTATTCGTGCCAGAAGCTCTTCAAAGGCAAAAGGCTTTGTAAGATAATCATCGGCACCGCAGTTAAGCCCTTCGACCCTATCCTTGATCTGACCCCTTGCAGTGAGCATCAATATTGAAGACTGGATATTCTCTTCCGTTCTGAGCTTTCTGCAGATTTCCATCCCGTCCATCCCTGGAAGCATAAGGTCGAGGATTATAAGGTCATAATCCTGTATCAGTGCCATTCCCATACCGTCGGTGCCTTCATATGAGACATCCGCAGCATAGGATTCCTGCTCAAGGCCTTTCTTTATGGAATCAGCAAGCCTTTTTTCATCTTCTATTATTAGAATACGCATACAGGGTATATTATAGCAGTTTACTGAGAAGAAGCTGAGTATTAATAAGAACCGGTAAATGTGTAGCAAGTTTGCTGGAAAATTAGATCTTCCAGACAAAATCACCCACAGCACCGGTCCCTATTAAATCTTTAAAAAGATTATTTTGTTTTGCCTGCCTTAGCACTTCCCCTCGGTATGGGGGTCACGCCGGCAGCTTCTGTGACTACAGTCTGTACCCTGTCTGTATCCACAAGTATCTTCGTATTTTCTTTAAGCGAGATCTCAACAGCTTCTATTTTCTTAAGGGTCTGGGCATTGCCAACAAAATATTTTTGAGCTGCTTCATTGACGACCTTTATCTTTGTGGCATCAGCATCAGCTACCAGTTTTATTGCTTCAGCTTTTCCTTCAGCAGAAAGTACCAGTCCCCGCCTTACACCTTCAGCCTTCTTGATTTCTGCCCTCTTCTCACCATCGGCTCTGGTCTCGGTAGCAGTGGCCATATCCATAGCTGCTATTTTTTCCTGTTCTGCTTTTACTACTTTATTCATAGAATCCTGCACATCAGCCGGAGGCTCTATCTTCTGTATTTCAACCCTTAAGACTTCGACTCCATAGCTTTTCGTTTCTTTATCCAGGACAGTCTCTACTCTTGAGTTGATGTCGCTTCTCTTTTCATTTGCATCGGTCAGAGTCATATTTCCGATGACCGCCCTTAAAGTTGTCCTTGCAAGACTTGTAAGCTGAGTCCTGTGGTTGTCTACATTGTACATGCTTGCCTTTACGTCTACTATCTGATAGTAGACCACTGCATCTACTTCGGCATTCAGCTTGTCTTTGG
>CBDUUS010000121.1:0-4480 GCA_965370465.1 uncultured bacterium
GATAAAATCCATGCTATATACGATTTCGTAAGAGATGAGATAAAGTTTGGCTACAGCAAATCTGATGATATTTCAGCTTCCGAAGTATTAGTAGACGGTTATGGGCAATGCAATACAAAAACAAGTTTATTTATGGCCCTATCCAGAGCATTAGATCTTCCCTGTAAGGCTCATTTTTTTAAGATTAAAAAAAGTGTTCAAAAAGGTATTATCCCTTCTCATATTTATAGCAGGCATGTAGAAGAGGAAATAACACATTCATGGCCAGAGGTATGGCTAAAAGATAGATGGGTAGCACTTGAAGGTATAATATTAGATAAAGATTATCTATGCCAGGTAAAAGATAAGTTCAATACAAAAAAACGATTTGAAGGTTATGGTGTTTCTATTAATGACCTTTCTACTCTATCAACTGATTGGTCCGGAAAGGATACCTATGTTCAAAAGGCATCAATTACCAGAGATGAAGGCATGTTTGCCTCTCCTGACTATTATTATAAAAAATATGGGAGGGGCGTAAATGGATTTAGAGGATTTCTATTCAAATATATAGTAAGGCCTCTTATGAATAAGAGAGTAAGAAATATCAGGAGTGGAAAATGGTATTTTTAAAACGAAAGCATTATATTTAAAGGGCAGGAAGACAGAATGACTAAAAGGAAAAGAACCTGGTGGGATTTAAAGGCAATTTACTGGCATCCTGAAGAAACAGGCAAAGTATCTGAGAATCTATTTGTAATAAAGGATAGAGATGTTAATTTGTTTATTTACAGAGACGAAGAAAATATAGTAGCCATAGATGCAGGCTATAATGATAAGAAGGTTGAGGATGAGTTTAAAAAGATAGGCATCGATCCTGAAGAAGTAAATCATTTATTTTTGACACATACTGACCATGATCATGTGGGAAGAATTGATATGTTTAAAAATGTAAAACTTTATTTTTCTAAAGATGAAGAGCAAATGATTAATAAAATCACTCCAAGATTATTCTGGTTTTATTATAATTCAAAAATAAATAGGGGATATAACTTGATCACTGATGGGGATATAATCAGTGCAGGCAAGATCAAAGTAAAAGCAATAGCAACACCCGGTCATACACCTGGCTCGATGTGTTTTTTAATCGATGATCATATTTTATTTACTGGCGACACTATAGTATTAAGAAATGGAAAGGTTTATCCATTTCTTAATTTTTTTAATATAAGTACTAAAACCCAGAAAGAATCGATCAATAAATTAGCAAAGCTTAGAGATATTTCTATATTGTATACCGCTCACACAGGATACACAAAAAACTTTAGAGATGCTATGGAAAAATGGCATAAACAATAATCAATACTTTCCCCTGCTTCTTATCAATAGAGATTTTGTAAAAATTATAATAACAGTTATTATTGAGATTTTTATATAGCTAACTCTATTGGTGACTAAAAATAAGAAATTCATTCAGTTCTTTACTTAAAGCTTAAAAAAATATAATGTATTTATTTAATGTGTTTAATATTGAATGCATGAAAAGTTTTTATAAATTGGGAGCAGATGTGAAAAAGAATATTTTTATATTAATAGTATTATTGATAATTATTATATCTGTTCTTTCAGGATGCAGCAATGAACCAGAGTATACAATCAAACAATGGGATGAAATCGAAGAACAAAGATTGTCTGCTTCAAGACAAAAAGTACAATTTAAAGCAATAATATTGGAGATTGTATCGGACCAAAAACAGGACCTCGGCGACGGCCTGGAATCAAGACAGCAAGTATTTAAGGTAAGAATTACAAATGGCCCATTCAAAGGCGATATTATAGAAACAAATAATCTCTTAGAGACCAACAGTATTTATAATATCGAGGTGAATAAAGGGGATCATATCTTCATCCTTCCTGAATTTGATAGTGAAGGCAATATCGTAAATTCATATATTACTGAAACTGTTAAGGACAAATACCTGATAATCATAACGGTTCTTTTTACTATTATTCTGATTATTATAGGAAAGTTTAAGGGTGTAAAAGCTGCAATAGCCCTTGCTATAACCGCAGTAGCGATTATAAAAATACTTCTGCCACTGATTTTAAAAGGTTATAATCCAATTCTAATTTCAGGAGCACTTGCAATTGCAATTACTATTATAACTTTGCTGATAATCAGCGGTATTAATAGAAAAACTTTATCCACTATTATTGGGACTTCGACCGGTATAATAATTGCAGGGGTTCTGGCTCTGATTTTTGGAAATCTTTCAAATCTTACCGGGCTTAGCGGCGAGGAAGCCAGGATGCTTGCATTTATCCCGCAGGATATAATTTTTGATTACAGGGGGATCCTGTTTGCCGGAATCATTCTTGCATCTCTCGGAGCAGTAATGGATGTAAGCATGTCAGTATCCTCATCAATGTTTGAGATCGTAAAGGCAGATCCTACAATTAAAAAAAATGATCTTATTTCTGCCGGAATGAATGTGGGAAGGGATATAATAGGTACAATGTCAAATACCTTGATTCTGGTATATATTGGCAGCGCACTGCCTCTCATGCTTTTATTCCTGGCCTATGACATTTCATTTATTGAGTTGGTTAATAAAGATATAATTGCCTCTGAGATAATCAGAGCTCTTTCTGGAAGCATCGGCCTGATCATGGCCATACCAGTATCTGTTTTTATCTCAGCCAGCATATTTGACAGAAGATATATCATGAGACTGAAAAATAAGAGAATATAAGGAAAGGTTAAATCAGTAGTTTTGAATTTTTGGACCACTAAAATAAATAAGATAATAATAGCAGTATTAATAATACTGCTATCTGTAACCATGGTAAGCTGCATAGGCGAAACAAAATACACCTATGAAGAGTATAAAAAAATAAAAGCCATGAATACAGATAAGGACAGTGAAGATATAGCTGAAGATCTCCTGACAGAGGATAATGCCGGAAAAGACGAATTGCAGTCTTTTTCTAATGATTTAAATGATTATTATCTGTATATAGAGGAATTTAAATCGATATATGACAGACATACTAATGAGTTATTTACTCTATTTGATGATTTTGATGGTGAGAAAGAAGATATAAATAAAAAAAATCAATATGCTGGTTCAATAATCAAACATGAAGAAAAGTGGATCGCTGATTTAGAAGAAATTGCGGTTCCCGGTTTTCTGGATGATTATCATATTTGTTTTACGGATTATTTAAATAATGAAGTATTGTATTATAAATATTTTTTAGAAGCTGATCTGGAAAAAGCAAACAATTCAGCACTGGAAGCTGATAATTTACGTGAGCGAAGTTTTGTAGAATTAGAAAAAGTCGAGAAGAAATTTAATGATAGAGCTGAAGAGCTAAGCCTTGAGCCGCCATTTTAGTATAAACTTTGTTCATGAACCAAAGATCTGTTTTTTCCTGTTTTCATATTCCTTTTCTGTTATAAGCCCTTTTCTTTTAAGTTTATCTAATTGCTCTAAAATCACTGTAGATTTTATTTCACGTGCTTTTTTATCTCCAGGCTTATGGCAAGACTGCACCTTATTCGATATATTTGTTTTTAACAGTCTTGATTTTTTCTTTTCTTCAGCCATTTTCAATATCCTTTCAAAATTCTTATGATAGCAGCAAGGATTTTTTTAATATATTTTATAATAAAATTTATGGGGATCATTTATACAGCTCTTTCAATTTTCTATCAATAATAATCCATTCATTAAAATTTAATATAAATAAATTTCGGAGCGCATAATCACTCCACAAATATAGGACTGGTGTGCACGCTTATAATTCTAATTATTTCATCTAAAATTAATTTATCAATAGCAACAAAGAAATCCTACTAACCTTGACTTATATTTAATACAATTGTATGATTACAATTAATTAACCGGTAAGTAAGTTAATATTATAACATACAATAACACAAAATAAAATTATGGAAAGATTTGAAAAACAAAAAAATATTGCAAGAAGGACAAAGGAAGATATCATCGAGGTCGCATCCCATCTTTTTTCAGAATATACATACCTTGGTGCTTCAATGAGTGATATAGCAAAAAAGCTTAATATTACAAAAGCTGCTCTCTATTACCATTTTAAAAGCAAGGCTGAAATTTATAAAATGGTTCTGGATGGAATATTTTCTGAACTTAAGTCATCCATTAGCAGAACATCAGATGAAAAAACTATTGATGAAAAACTATATAGACTAATAAAAAACTATCTGGACTTCGGCCTGGAAGAGAAGAATCTTATAAGAGCCCTGATGTTAAAAATATCCCCGAGAAGATCTGGTATAAATAAGCATATTGCACATTTAAGGGAGCAAATAGTTAGTTTAATTGAACCTCTGGTAAAAGAAATGTTTTTAAATAAGAAAAATATTAAAAAAATGGATAGCTATCTGGTGACCTCCCTTTTAACAGGGATGATGGATGGACTGCTTTTAGAATATTCATTCCTGGATAAAAAAATTGATTCA
>CBDUUS010000122.1:0-4478 GCA_965370465.1 uncultured bacterium
GGGATATATCTATGCATCTCGCCGTAAAGCTCGATATTTTCGATGACTTCTTTCCTGTATGCTTTGAGAGTGCAGCCATAATCATGAAGGTGGACACCCGTCAATCCGGATATCATCTTATTGGCCACCATAGAAGGGAAGCGTCTTGTAATAGCTTTGTCCTTTCTGTCCTTTCTCCATCCGCTGACTATATCATAGCCCTGGTCAAGCTTCTTTAGTATTGCCGGTATATCTTTTGGATCATTCTGAAGGTCCCCGTCAAGCGTTATTACAATATCGCCGCTGCAGTAGTGGAATCCGGCACTCATGGCGGAAGTCTGGCCGAAGTTTTTCCTGAACCTTATTATTTTATAGGAACTGTTCTTCTTATGTATCTTTTGAAGCTCCGCATAGGTCCCGTCTGTACTCCCATCATCAATAAGTATGACTTCATAGGCGATCTTTAATCCTGGCAGTGTTTTATTGAGCCTGCTATAGAGCTGGCCCACGCTTTCCTTCTCATTATAAACAGGTATTACTATTGAGAGGCCCATCTTCTTTTTAGAACCTCTGCCGGATACTTTTATGTTTTTATTATATTTTTTGCCTATCTTATCAGCCATTAATATTTCCTTCTTTTAACTTTTCCCTGTACCAATCCATAAAATACTCAAGACCTTTCCCGATTGGGGTCCGGGGATCATATTTTATCAGTTTTTTAGCTTTTTCAATATCAGCATATGTAGTAAATACATCTCCGGGCTGTGGTTCTGCATGTTTTATAACAGCTTTTCTGCCGGTTTTTTCCTCAATAAGCTTTACGAGGTCCGATAGCCTGACAGGATAAGAATTTCCGAGGTTTATGATCTCATAGCCGGAGACCAGGTCAAGGCTGCCTATTATCCCGTTTATTATATCATCTATATATGTATAATCCCTGGATGATGAGCCGTCCCCGTATACTTCTATCGGGTCTCCATTGAATATTTTTCTTGTAAATTTATGAATTGCCATCCCGGGCCTCTGTCTGGGACCATATACAGTAAAGAACCTGAAGGCAAATACCGAGATATTATAAAGATGGTGATATGTATAGCATATAAGCTCTCCGGACTTCTTTGTTGCGGCATAGGGTGATACGGGAAAGTCGACCTTATCGGTCTCCGAAAATGGCACTTTCTTATTCCCGCCATATACAGAAGAAGAGGAGGCAAAAATGAATCTATTTATAGATTTTTTCCTGCAGCTTTCAAGCAGGTTTATCGTTCCCTCGACATTTACCCTCTCGTAAAGGGCGGCATTTGAAAGAGAGGGCCTGACACCTGCTCTTGCAGCAAGGTGGATGACCATATCTATATTATGGGCCGAGAATATATCCCGTATGGCAGGCCTGTCCAGTATATCCGCCCTGTATAATATAAAGTCTTCATTATCTATTATATCTTTTAAATTATGTTCCTTGATGGCAGGATCATAGTAGTCATTAAAATTATCTATGCAGATCACTTTGTGACCGAGCCCTATTATTTTCTCTGAAAGGTGCGAGCCGATAAAACCGGCCCCTCCTGTAATAAGTATGTTCATATTTATTTTTCTAAAAATATTTCCGCCTGCAATGGACGGTAGGATTTTAAATTAATTATACACAAAAAACAGCTTTAAGTAATATATTAAAATAATGAATCTATCGCATAGGCTGTCTTTTATCTAATGAAAGAGAATTAAATATTAATAATTTCCAGAAAGTTATTTAATTCTTTATTTTCTCGGCCAGCTCATTTAGATATGCCCACCGCTGTATTTTTTCAGCAAGCTCCGCCTGAAGTATTTTTTGCCGGGCAGCAAGCTCCTTCATTTTTAAAGGATCTGACCAGCTATCATTTATTTCCTGCTCGATCCCTGTCAGGGAAGATTCTATTTTCTCGATGATTCTATCGATTTTGGCAAACTCCCTGCTTTCAGCAAAAGTGAATTTTGGTTTTTTATTGGTTTTCACCGGGTCCTTATGCTTTTCTGCCGGTTTACTTTTTTTCAGTGAGCCGGATTCCATAAGCGACAGGCTGCGTCCATATGCCTCAAGGTCATTATAGAAATCGATTTTTCCATTGCTTTTGACTGCTATTATCCTGTCAGTTGTCTTATTTAAAAAATATCTGTCATGGGATACCACAAGGACAGCCCCCAGGAAATATTCTAAATACTCCTCAAGCACTTCCAGGGTCTGGATATCAAGATCATTTGTCGGCTCATCGAGAAGCAAGACATTGGGTTTTTCAATCAGTACCTTAGCGAGGTAGAGCCGCCTCTTCTCACCGCCGGAAAGACTCTTTATCAAATTGTATTGATGGCTGCTTTCAAAAAGGAACCTTTCGAGCATCTGGCCCGCCGAAATCGTACCGCCATCGCCAGTTTCAACATATTCTGCTGTCTGCCTGATATAATCTATCGCCCGGACAGAGGGATCCATATCCTCATTATTCTGGCGGTAATAAGCGACCCTGACTGTTTTGCCGATATCGATACTGCCTGTATCCGGAACAGTTAATCCGGCAATAAGATTTAGAAGAATCGTCTTTCCTGCTCCGTTTGGGCCGACTATGCCTATCCTGTCGCTGCGGCTCAGGAGGAAACTAAAATTTTTTATCACTGCCTCGCCATCAAATGATTTGGAGACATTGTCAAATTCAATTACCTTTTTCCCAAGACGGGTATAGGCTGCCGGTATTTCGAATTGCTTACCGGTAATTTTATTTCCGGCTTTTTTGATCTCCTCAAAGCGCTGGATCCTGGCTTTTTGTTTGGTCGTTCTTGCTCTGGCCCCTCTCCGGATCCAGGCAAGCTCATTTGCATACAGGCGCCTGCGCTTTTTTTCCATAGAAGTCTGTACTTCTTTCTGAAGAGTCTTCTTTTCCAGATAATACTCAAAGCTGCCATTATATGAATATAGCCTCCCCTTATCGATCTCAATAATGCGGCTGACTACCCTGTCCAGGAAATAACGGTCATGGGTCACAAGAAGCAGCGCTCCTTTTTGCCGGCTCAAATAATCCTCAAGCCATTCGATAGTCTCAAGATCTATATGGTTGGTAGGTTCATCCAGGATCAAGAGGTCCGCTGGCTGGATAAGCACCTCTGCGAGGGCAATTCTTTTTCTCTGTCCTCCTGATAGCTCTCCGACTTTGCGGCTTATATCTGATATGCCAAGCTTGCTTAAGATGCTTTTAGCCTTGCTTTCCAGGGTCCAGGCATCCAGTTCGTCCATTCTTGCAGACTGCTCCATTAGCATTTTTTGAAGGTTTTTGTCGTCTGGCGCCCTTTCAAGGCGGTTCATGATGTCCCCATATAACCTGACAGTCTTCATCAGCGGGTTTTCGCCCTGCAGAATCTGCTCCAGCACAGTCATATTTCCATTAAATTTTAAGTCCTGTGAAAGATGCTGGATCTTTAAATTATTTCCCCTGACGATGCTTCCTGAATCCGGTTCGATATTTCCGCTGATCATCTTTAAGAAGGTAGACTTTCCTGCTCCATTAATGCCGACTACGCCAATACGGTCGCTATCGGTGATCCCAAGGGATACTTGCTCAAACAGTATCTTATCATTAAAGCTTTTCGCCACATCTTCAATGGAAATAATATTCATCTTATATTATGGCAGCTGGTAGATGAAGGCCGGATCCCAGTCATCGCCTGGTATATTTGTAAGGCGCGTCTCTCCCGATCCGTCAAGGTTTATTATAAATATCTCACTCTGTCCGTCTACACTCGACTCGAAGGCTATAATAGAATTATCAGGCGATATAAAGGGATGCCCGCTTTTGCGCCTGTCTGATACTCTGCGGATATTTTCCCCATTTTCATCCATTATATAGACAAATTCTAAATTTTCTTCATATCCCATAAAAACTATGTATTCTCCGTCCACCGACATGCAGGGCACTCTTTTGCGGGCGCTGCTTTCCGAGAGTATCTCTATATTATTCCCGTCATGATCCATTATATATAGTCTCTCATGGCCCACTGTGCCTGATTCGAAGATGACTCTGTACTGGTATGGGTGTGCAAATGGATGCCAATCATCTACACCAGCATTAAAGGTGAGTCTTTCTCGTCTGCTTCCATCGCTGTTCATCCTGTATATCTCCCAATTCCCATCTTTATAGACTTCATAAAAAATATACCTGCCGTCAAAGGACCAGGTTGGGTATCCGCTTCTAACAGGGTCATTGGTTAGCTGGATCTTATTGCTCCCATCCCAGTCCATGACCATTATTTGCCAGTATCCGCCTATATCTGAAGTATAAGATATCTTCTTTCCATCAGGAGAGACATCAGGGTATGCATCTTTGTCAGGGCTTTCTGTGAGTTGTGTTAATCCCGAGCCATCCAGACCAATGCTGAATATATCTTCATTTCCATTTTTATTTGAGGTAAATACTATCTTTTTATTTATATATTCAATATCTGTATCCCTGGGTCCAGTATTCCGGATATCATCG
>CBDUUS010000123.1:0-4478 GCA_965370465.1 uncultured bacterium
GGCCTTAAAAAATGTATATCCAAACATAAGGACAAATATCAAACTTGAATAGTAAAAAAAATTTTCTAAAGTAGGCTTAATAAGAACCATTGAATAGATAATAACTAACCCACATGAAGTTAAAAGTGATGCAATATATAATTGTACATTTTTTTTAAAACCAGGGAAAAAGGAAAATATAAATAAAAAAACAGCATAGGGGCATATAAACCCATACCGCATAATCCATAGTACACTCTTTGTTTCTGAAACTACTATTGCATCAATTACACCAAAACTAGCCATAAAAATAATTCCGATTATAAAAGCTATCCTTATATGCTTCAGAGAGTCTTTAAAATAATACTCAAGAAAAGGCTTTTCAAGGTTCTTGCAGTTTCCGATAAACGAGAGAGTTATTTTATTTAATTCCATCTTGATTGAATTGCCTGAAGGATCAGACTTTGCAGAATTTCTATAATCCTTTTCTATCTTACTGCTTTCCATATATCTGCTTTTTAATTTTAATACTTACTTATTCATTTATATATATAATAAATACAATTTAAATATGATAATTTTCTTATATTACTTATTATAATTCATTTCTATGTTTATTTATATCTAATTCTATAGCAAGGACTTTAGACAAAAATATATATACTTATATCACATATATAACTCAGGTCATACAGGACGCTTTCCACACTTAAAACCATAGTTTTTCTTATACGCCGTATTGCTCTTTATATTTTAACTTATCTATTACATTTTTTACTTATTTTGATAAAATGATGGTTATTCTTAATATAAATTGTTCCAATATATTTAAATATTGGCTGAATTAATCAGACATAAGGAGGAAAAATGGCAGAGATGTTTTATGACAAAGATATTGATATGGGTATCCTGAAAGGCAAGAAGATAGCCATTGTGGGCTACGGAAGCCAGGGACATGCCCATGCTCAGAACTTAAAGGAAAGCGGGATGGAAATAGTAGTAGCGGAAGCTGAAGGAAGCGAGCCCTGGAAAAAGGCCGAGGAAAAAGGCTTTGAAGTCATGACGGCAGACAGGGCAGCTTCTGAAGCTGATGTCATAATGATACTTGTCCCCGATCATATACAGCCGGATATCTACAATAAATATATAGCCCCAAATCTTGAGAAGGGAAATATTCTTTGCTTTGCGCATGGTTTTAACATCCATTACAGCCAGATAATACCTGACAAAGATATAGATGTAATAATGATAGCTCCAAAAGGCCCGGGCCATATAGTGAGAAGGATGTATACTGAAAACAGCGGCGTACCGGCCATAATAGCTGTATACCAGGATGCTTCAGGAAAGGCTAAGGACTATGCTCTGGCTTATGCAAAGGGTATCGGTGCCGGAAGAGTAGGTATTATAACTACTACATTTGAGGAAGAGACCGAGACGGATCTTTTTGGCGAGCAGGCAGTCCTCTGCGGTGGTACCACAGAACTGATAAGAGCAGGCTTTGATACTCTTGTAGAAGCAGGCTACCAGCCTGAGATCGCTTATTTTGAAGTTTTAAGTGAACTTAAGCTTATCGTGGATATGATATATGAAGGCGGAATATCCTGGATGCGGTATTCAATAAGCGATACAGCTGAATATGGTGATCTTGTAAAAGGAAAAGATATAATCACAAAAGATACAAGAAGGGCCATGAAAAAGATGCTTGAAGATATTCAGACAGGCAAATTCGCAAGAGACTGGATACTTGAAAATAAGGCAGGAAGACCCCATTTTCTCGCTATAAAGAAAAAAGAAGAACAGCATCTAATAGAGCAGGTCGGTAAGAAGCTCAGGGAGATGATGCCCTGGATCAAAAGGGCAGAATAGTACGTTCTTAGTATAACTTTTTAAAAGCGAACCTGTGTTTGTCATGGGTTCGCTTTTTTGTTATAATTAAAATAAATCATGGTTACCAATAAAAATAATAAAAAAATAAGCTCCAGACAGGAGAAAATACTGGAGTTTATAAACAAGAAGATCAAAGAAGAGGGATATCCCCCATCTGTCCGCGAGATAGCAAAGGCAGTTGGTCTCAGTTCTTCTGCAACTGTGCATTCCCATTTAAAGAAATTGGAAGGACTTGGATATCTCAAAAGAGACGCCTCAAAACCCAGGGCATTATCAGTGCTCTCTTCTCCCGAAGAAGATCTTGAAGATATGGGCAGATCCGCCAATAATCTTGTATTTGTCCCGGTACTTGGAAATATCGCTGCCGGAATGCCGATTCTAGCCGAAGAAAATATTGAAGACTACTTCCCTCTGACACCTGACTTCGTAAAGGGCCAGAGCGAAGTTTTCATGCTTAATGTGCATGGCGACAGCATGGTTAATGCCGGTATTATGGATAGGGATCTTGTAATTGTCAGGAAGCAAAATACCGCTATAAATGGAGAGATAATTGTGGCTTTGCTTGAAGATGAAGCTACTGTAAAAAGATTTTTTAAAGGTAAATCAAAAATCAGGCTTATGCCTGAAAATGATCATATGAAGCCTATCATTGCAAAAGATGTAAAAATTCTTGGCAAGGTCATAGGTGTTATAAGGAAATATTTTTAGGTCTTTATTTTATTTTTAATCATATAAGGTGTGAGCAGGCTGCTAAATTTTGGCTCTATATTCAGATCGAGCAAGATACCATTTTCCATATCTTCTCTCTTCAGTACCTGACATTTATTATATATAAATGATATGATCTTTTGGCCGCTATATGGCACCACGACTTTGATATTAAGATTATGCCTTTCTATATTCTTCTTTATCCTTTCCTTAAGCTTCTCCAAACCGGTTCCCTTGAGAGCTGATATAAATATAGAGTTTCTATATTTAAGCTGAAAACTTTTTAACAGACCATCATCTATTTTATCTATCTTATTAAAAACCATAATAAATGGCTTCCCCCATACATCTATCTCTTTTAATACTTTCTTTACACTTAAAATATTTGACTCAAAACTGCTATTGCTAATATCCACAATAAGAAGTAAAAGATCTGAGATCTTTACTTCTTCAAGAGTCGATTTGAATGCTGCAATAAGCTGATGCGGGAGCTTCTCTATGAATCCGACTGTATCTGTAATTAGAACATCGGGTTTTACTTCAAGCCTTAGTTTTCTTGTAGTCGAATCCAGTGTACAAAAAAGCATATTTCTGGCATAAACATCAGAATCAGTAAGAGAATTAAGAAGAGTCGATTTGCCGCTATTTGTATAACCTGCAAGAGCTATCTGATATATATTATCTTTTCTTCTCTTTCTCCGGGTCCCCCGCTGAACCGATATCTGATCTATTTTCTTTTCAAGACTTCTTATCCGGTTCCTTATATTTCTTCTGTCCACTTCGAGCTGGGTCTCTCCGGGGCCTCTCGTGCCGATCCCTCCGCCAAGTCTTGATAATTCTACTCCCCTTCCAATAAGTCTCGGCATCAGATAATTCAGCTGGGCAAGCTCTACCTGCAGTTTACCCTCCCTGCTGTTCGCCCGCTGAGCAAATATATCAAGGATCAGTGCGGCTCTATCCAGTACTTTAGTATTTAGTTTTTTTTGCAGATTCCTCTGCTGTGTGGGAGTTATTTCATCATCAAAAATAATAAGTCCAATATCATTTTCTTCAAGCAGCATCTTTATATTTTCAAGCCTTCCGCTGCTAATAAAATATTTTGGATTCGGCTTCTGCTGCTTGTATGAAAGAATTTCTCCTATATCTGCTCCGGCGCTCAATGCAAGATTAGAAAGTTCTTCAATATTTTCATCTTTTGAATATCTTCTTGCAGGTGCCGGAAGTTTTTTCCCTATATTGCGGGTAAAATCTATTAAGATTAAAAGAGCTCTTTCCCTGATCATATAATACCGGTTTTAATAATATCTTTTAAATATCGCTGGATATACAATATTCTATACAGTTATCCCTTACAGAGCATTCTTTATTCTCTCAAGTGCCTCTTTAAGGCGGCTGTCCCCTATTGTCAGAGAGATCCTGAAGTATCCCTCTCCATACTTTCCATAAGCGCTGCCAGGAGTTATCACTACATCTGCCTTATCGAGTATAAGCTGCGCAAAAGACTTTGAAGTATGTCCCTGCGGGACCTTTGCCCATATATATATAGTAGCATTGGACCTGTAATAATCAATCCCTATATCCTCCAGTATAGAAGTCGTCATCTCTCTTCTTTTTTTATAGATAAGGTTATTATTGCTGCTATACTTTTCATAATTCTTCAGAGCCTCAATAGCTGCATACTGGACCGCATTAAATACACCTGAGTCTACATTTGTCTTATACTTTCCAAGACTGGCGATAATATCCTTATTGCCGACCGCGCATCCGATCCTCCAGCCTGTCATATTGAATGTCTTTGAAAGTGAATAGAACTCTATTCCGACTTCCCTGGATCCCCTGGCATTTAAGAAGCTAAGGGGTTTTGTCTCTCCAAAATAAGTATCTGCATATGCATTATCATGGCA
>CBDUUS010000124.1:0-4456 GCA_965370465.1 uncultured bacterium
TAATAGAAGAATATGGAAAAGAATATGCGGTCATGGGTGTGATTGTCTGTACAATATTTGAAACTGCAATTGCTTTAAGAGGCATGGATAAGATAATGATGGATTTTTTTACTAATGAAGATCTGGCGAACAGGATTCTTGATATAGGCTTTGACTATCATTTATATGCAGGTAAAAGGCTCACTGAGCTGGGTGTTGATATTATCTGGACCGGCGATGATATGGGCGGGCAAAACGGAATGCTTATATCTCCAGAATTATGGAGGAAATATTTTAAGCCGCGGATGGCTAAACTATATTCTGAATTAAAAAAGATAAACCCTGATCTTAAGATCGCCTATCATTCAGACGGCAATATATATCCTATAATTGATGAGCTTATTGAGATAGGATTAGATATGCTAAATCCAATCCAACCACAGAGCATGGATCCTTATCTTTTAAAAAAAAGGTATGGAAAAAATTTATCATTCTGGGGCACAGTGGATATTCAAGAGACTTTGCCTTTTGGGACTCCTGAACAAGTAGAAGATGAAGTAAAAGATAGAATCAAGAGACTTGCGCCTGGCGGAGGTTTTATAATCAGTCCGACTCATCATGTGCAGATAGATACGTCTTTGGAGAATTTTTTTGCTTTTTGGAATGCTGCAGAAAAATACGGGAGATATCCAATTGACATTTAAAACAATTTTATTTTAAAAAATATATTTTACTATCTATATTAGAGAAGAGGCAAAAAGATGATAAAGATAGGATTTGTACCATCTCATAGAGCACCTTTTAACAGGGATTGGGCCGTAGAAATGAGAAAGCGTACTATAAAATCAATCAAGGAAAATATAGTAGAAGCAGAGTTTGTATACCCTGATGAGGATCTTACTGATGGCGGACTTGTTACAAATGAAGAAGATGCCAAAAAAACAGTCAAGCTTTTTAAAGAAAATAATATACAGGGTCTTATTATCGGGACCATGACTTTTGGTGAAGAACTTCCCAATATTACAATAGCAGAAGCTTTTGATAGAATCCCAATTTTAATTTTTGGAACAAAGGAAGGCCCTTTTACATCAGATGGAAATAGAAAATCTGATTCATTCTGCGGGACGATCTCAACAGCATCGGGCCTCACTCGAAGAAAAATTAAATTTGACTTTGCTGGCATTTATTTTCCTGAGGAAAAAGACTTTATTCTGGATATTAAAAGATTTGTCAGGGTATCCACAGCTTATAGCGGCTTTATGGGAGCCAGAGTAGGATTAGTTGGTCCAAGGCCAGCTCCTTTTGAGACCTGTGCTATCAATGAGGCAAACCTTATAGAAAAGTTCAGGCAGAGAATAGTGTCTGTAAATCTTCTAAAGCTATATTCAGATATAAATGCCATGAAGACTGACAGCAGGGTTACCGGGGCAGTAAATGAAGTAAAAAAATCATACGACTGTCATCTTGCAAGTGATGATATCCTTTCCAAAATAGTAAAATTAGAATTAGTTTTATCAGATTATGCCCGGAAAGAGGGCTTGTCCGGCTATGGAATTCAGTGCTGGACTTCCATACAGGAAGAAATCGGAATTTCTCCCTGTATGAGCATGGGAAGGCTGACAGATAAAGGGATAATGTGTGCATGTGAAGTAGATATGCACGGAGTACTTACTATGATTGCCCAATATTTGTTATCACTTAAAGAAACAGTCCCTCATTTTATTGATTGGACAATACAAAATCAGGACAATGAAGATACTTTGCTGGCATGGCACTGTGGTAATGCTCCTATAAGCTTAAAATGTGATTCATGCAAACCTCTGGTAAATTCTCATTCTATCCTTGGAGAGCAGCTGGGGCATGACAGAAGTTTTGGAACTGCTGAATTTCAGTTAAAAGAGGGCAAAGTTACTATTTCAAGATTAGTAGAATATGACGGGAAGTTCAAAATGCTAATAACTAAGGGGGATGCAATTCCTGACAGCAGGAGTCTGAGAGGGTGCTGGAAATGGATTAAAGTCTCAAATTTAAAAACCCTGTACAGGACTATTATTGAGGAAGGCTTTACCCATCATGCCAGTTTGATTTTTGGAGATTACGAAAAGGAGTTAATTGCTTTCTGTAAATTTGCCGGCATAGAAGTAATCAGTGTCTAAAATACTGTGAATATTGGTAAAATAAGCAATTAGAGTTAGTTAAATATAAAAAATATTGGAGCAGAGCAGAGTGAAAAAATTAGAAACCAGCAATTATTTTGAGAAACTGCATGATTTATTTTTTAAAAAATTTGTAAAAGGTGACAGAGGAAGGGAAAATACTTTTAAAAGAGAAAATCTTATAAACATTTTATCCCCGGGAAGGGTAAACATAATTGGTGAGCATACAGATTATAATTTAGGTTTTTCAATCCCTATTGCTGTTGACAAATATATTGCCTTAACAGGCAGGGCAAATGATTCGGGCATAGTTGAAATTTATTCTGAATATTTTGATAGCTTTTACAAGTTTCCGTTAAGCAATATTACTTTTGACAAAAATGTTAAATGGGCTAACTACTTAAAGGGTGTTCTGCAGGAATATATCCAGGGCGGCTATGAAATCAGCGGTTTCAGTATGGTTATTGGCGGCAATCTGCCAATGGGTGTTGGAATGAGCTCGTCAGCTGCGCTTGAGGTTGGCGTTGCAAAGTTTTTAAAAGAGCTTTTTAATCTAAAGATTAGCAGGGAAGAGATTATAAAGTATTGCAACAGTGCTGAGAACAACTTTGTCGGAGTAAGCTGCGGGTTTTTGGATCAATTTGCAGTTACTTATGGAAAAGAAAATAGTGCTATTTTTTTAAATTTTAAGGATCTTTCTTATAAGTATATTCCTTTTGATTTAAAAGATAATATAATTTTAATAATTGATTCAAAAGAGGAAAGGAATCTTTCCAGCACTGAGTATAATAAACGCAGGGATGAGTGCAGGGAAGCTGTTGAAATGATATCTTCTATGATTAAAAACAAAAAAATATATTCTTTATCAGATATTAATTTGAATTTACTCTATAAGTTAAAAGAGAAGCTGGCTGATAAGCTCTTTAAGAGGGCGAGACATGTTATTACTGAAAATAACAGGGTGCTGTTTTCAAAAGGATATTTAATAAAAAGTGATATTGAAAAATTAGGTTTAATGTTGCTTGAGTCGCATAACAGTCTGAAATGCGACTACGAAGTCTCGACAGAAAAACTGGATTTCCTGGTGGACGAAATTACTAAAGCCAGGGGAGTTTACGGTGCACGGTTGATGGGAGCAGGTTTTGGAGGGAGTATTATTAGTATTATTAAAGGGGATAAAGTTAATGGTGTCATCGATATGATAAGTAAAAAGTTTTTTAAGAAATTTGCGGTTACCCCTAACTTTATAGAATGTTTGCCGTCAGATGGGACAAAAAGAGTGAAAAAATGCATAGATGATCCAGGTCTTAAGAAAAGGGTTATTGCTAAAAGAGATGGGAGATATTTAATATATTATGATTTTTAAAAAAGTATTGTTTCAGAAGGGACCAAATGCTTGAGCTGCGATATGATCCCATAAAAAGTCAAAAAGTTGCATATGCAACTAAAAGACAGGGGAGGACTTTTCATCCTCCAGATGACTATTGTCCGCTATGCCCAACAAAAAGCAATAAAATAATTACGGAAATTCCGGAAAGTGATTATGATATTGTAGTCTTTGAGAATAGATTTCCCACCTTTAGTAGGAATCCTGATAAATTAGCTATAGGTGAGGTAAATAATGAAGATTTTTTCTCCTTTTCCAAAAAGCAGTCTAAAGGGATTTGCGAGGTTGTTTGTTATACTTCGAAGCATGATTCATTTTTAGAAGATATGCCGATAGAGAAAATTAGTAATTTAATAAAAGTCTGGCAGGACAGGTATTATAATCTGGGAAAAAAGGATTTTATAAAATATGTATTTATATTTGAGAATAAAGGAAAAGAGATCGGTGTAACTTTATCTCACCCTCATGGGCAGATTTATGCCTTTTCATATATTCCACCGATTATTAAGCAAGAATTAAAATCTTCAAAAGATTTTTATGATAAGAATAAGAAATGTCTTCATTGTGCAGTGATCAAAGAGGAGCTTAAGGAGGAGAGCAGAATCATAGTTAAGACTGGCGATTTTATTGCTTTTATTCCTTATTATGCCAGATGGCCCTATGAGGTACATATTTATTCTTTAAGGCATATGGGAAATTTATGTGAACTGGATGGTAAAGAAATTACCTCGCTTGCTGGAGTTATCAAGGAACTAATAATCAGGTATAATAAACTTTTTAATTTTAAGATGCCTTATATAATGGTAATTCATCAAGATCCTACTGATAATAAGGATTATGGCTATTACCATTTTCATTTCGAGTTTTACCCGCCATATAGAACAAAAGATAAGTTCAAATATTTAGCAGGCTGTGAGCTGGGGGCAGGAACTTT
>CBDUUS010000125.1:0-4452 GCA_965370465.1 uncultured bacterium
TATTTATTATAGAAGCCAGAAAACTCAACGGTCTTTAGCCCTTGAGATGAATGGCCAGCCCTGTGTTTCAATATACTTCTTAATTGTTTCCATATTAGCATTTCCGGTTGTGCAAACAAAATACCCATCACTCCAAAAGGTCTTTTCCTTCCAGAATTGAGTTTGCAGGTAATCTTTGTATTTTTTCCATAAACGATTAGTGGACATAACTTTTAATCTATTAACAATAGAACTGACTGATATTTCAGGCACTATATCTAAAAGCAGGTGTATATGGTCTTTGTCTACTTCCATAGTATCTATAGAGAAATCTGATATTTGAGATATTTCAAACATAATTTGTTTGCAATTATCACCAGGTTGGATAAGTAGTTGTTTACGGTATTTACATACCAAAATAAGATGAACCTTTAAAAGGAATTTAGCACTACGTTTTGAATTTCTTTAATAGGCATATTTAGAGTATATCATATATAATTATGCTTGATATATAAATTAACATAAACTATAGTAAAGATATGCAAAGCTACAAATTTAGACTTCAACCCAATAAAGAGCAAATAAAAAAACTGGACAATATGTTTGGGTGTTCTCGTTTTGTTTGGAATTATTTTTTAGATTTGAATAATAAAATATATTTAGAAGCAAAAGAAAAAGATTTAAAAAAGAAACACTTAAATTATTATGATTGTGCAAATAAACTTACTGGTTTAAAAAAAGAAAACGAATGGTTAAAAGAAGCTAACTCACAGGCTTTACAGCAAACACTAAAAGACTTAGATACTGCTTATAATAGATTTTTTCAAAAGAAAAGTGGTTTTCCAAATTTTAAAAGCAAAAAAAATAATCAAAGTTTTAGAGTTCCACAATTTTTTGAATTAAAAGGCAATCATTCTTGTTTCCCTAAATTTAGGAAAGGTATTAAAACTATTGTTCATAGAGAAGTTTCAGGCAATGTGAAATATGCAACAATAAGTAAAACAAAGACAGGCAAATATTTTGTTTCAATTACTACAGATTTTGAAGTAAAAAAGAAAAGAATAGCAGATAATAAAATAGGAATTGATTTGGGAATTAAAGATTTTGCGGTATTGTCTAATAGTGAAAAGTACAACCCAAAAGTTAAAGAAGGTAATATTAAATTTCTGCATAAACAAATAAGTAAAAAGAAGAAAAACAGTAATAATAGAAATAAGGCAGGATTAAAGTTAGCCAAAAAATATGAAAAAACTAATAATCAAAACCAGGATTTTCAACACAAACTTTCTGATAAGATTTGTAAAGAAAATAAATTGATAGCGATTGAAGATTTGAATATTAAAGGAATGGTTAAAAATCATTGTTTGGCAAAATCAATATCTAATCAAAGCTGGTATTCATTCATAACAAAAATAGAATATAAGTCAAAAAGATATTGCGGTGAAGTTGTGAAAACCAAACGCTTCTATCCCAGTTCAAAGACCTGTAATCACTGTGGGTACATCAACCAGGATTTAGAATTAAAAGATAGAGAATGGGAATGTCCGAAATGTAAAACAATACTGGACAGGGACATTAACGCTTCTAAAAATATCCTGTCTCAAGTATTAAGAGAATTAAATTTAAAAGGCGGTAGGGACTACCGTCTAAAGCCTGCGGAGCTGTCATCAATAGATGAAGCTGTGAAGCAGGAAGCCTTTGGGTCTTTAGCCCAAAGGTAGTTCACTGCATTTCTTGCAATCAGGATATCTATCCGTCCTCCTGATAAAGATCATACTTATGGACATGGGAAATATGAAAACCTGTCTGCGGCGGCAGAGCTTCTTATAATCTCATTATTAAGTTTTTTCATTATATACAGATCAATAATCCGTATAATATACAGGGATTTCAACTTAAACCTCAGAAGTTATATTTTTATAATTTTAATCTTTTCAGTAATTTTAAATATTATAAGGGTCCTTTTTGTTGGAAAAGCCGCAAGGAGATATAACTCTTTTCTTTTTGAAGCAGAATTTCTTAATTATTCAAGCGATATTGCTATTTCGACTATTGTAATAATAGGACTACTGCTTGCCAGGGCCGGGTATGTACTGGCTGATCCCATCGCTTCTATTATTACTGCAATAGTAGTGCTTATATTTACCCTCAGATTATCGATAAAAATTTTCAGGAATCTTCTTGATTATATACCGGCAGAAGTAACTGATAGAATAAACAAGATGCTTGGAGTAGTAAAAGAAATAAAAAAAATAAATGAAATAAGGATCCATGAAGTAGGAAATATTAAATTCATAAATCTGGATGTCAGTCTTGATGAAAATCTTTATCTGTCACAGGTCGAAAAAATAAAAAAGAATATAAAAGAAAAAATCGGCATGGAAATACCGGATTCAAGTATAATCCTCGAAACAAAAACAGATTTTTCATCAAATGATATAATTTCTAAAATAAAAGAGATAGCCCTTGATCATAAAGAGGTAGAGGATATACATAATACGACAATATATGAGATCAGGGAACATATCGATCTATTCACACATATAATACTCAAAAAAGATCTGTGCCTTGATGAAACAGAAATACTAACAAAAAAAATAGAAGATGAAGCCAAAATGAAAATACCCGATCTCAGGGGCATATATATTCATATTGAAGAAAGCAGGGGGAAAGAATCCTTTAGAGATATTACCTCAAACTCACTACAACTGATAGAAAAAATAAAAGCAGAGATTTCAAAATATGTTGATCCTGATACTTGCCACAATTTCACAATACTTGAAAAGAAGAATATATATAATATTGCCTTCCACTGCAGATTAAATAAAAAACTTAAAGTAGAGCAGGCGCATATGATCATAACATCTGCCGAGGATCTGATAAAGAAAAAAATAAATAATATAGGCGATATATCTATACATGTAGAACCATTTTAAAGAAGATGTTTTTTCAAATCTATCTAAGAAATTTATCCATCTATTCTAAAGACATGACGCTCATATACACCAATTTGTCATAAAATTTGTAAAAATGGTATATAATTATAAAAATAGGGATCCAAAAGAAATTAATCAATATCAGTTATCCTGTAAAATAGTTTCTTTGGTTGATTTCAATTATATCCTGACCGGCCAGGAGGGATTTTGAATATAGTTAAAGGAAATAAATTAAGAATTAATTGGGGTAATTGGCTATGAAAAATAGTGACGATCTGCTGGTACTTGATAATACCAGGATCAAAGATAAGGCCATTGAATTTATAAGAAACTATGTTATCGAATTAAAAAAGGACGGTACCCTGGTAGGGCTTAGCGGAGGTCTTGACTCGTGCGTCGTACTGAAATTATGCGTAGATGCAGTAGGATCTGAAAATGTCAGGGCTGTCCTCCTCCCGGAAAGGGATTCTGATCCGGTTCACCTCAGGGATGCTAAAAAATTTGCTTTATCATTATCGGTTCCATATACAGTAAAAAAGATATCCCCGCTATTATGGTGGCTTGGAGTATATAGATTATATCCTCCGTCTTTTTTATTTCCCAGAATAATACAGGCAAGATTTGTCAAAAAGCAAAGGGGGAAAATCTCAGATGAATTAGGGGAGGATATCTTTATTGCAAATCTTGAAGGTGGAAGGCACAGAGAATTAAACAAAGGTGTGGCATTTTACAGGATAAAACACCGCATAAGAAGCAGTATCCTTTTTTATTATGCAGAACTCAATAATCTTCTAATGGTCGGCACATCAAATAAAAGTGAATGGCTTACAGGTTTTTTTGTAAAATATGGTGATAATATTGCTGATATAATGCCCCTTAATTCTTTATATAAGACTCAGGTCAAAAGTCTTGCTGGATTTATCGGCATAGACAGTCACATAATTGAAAAATCACCCAGTCCTGATCTGATCCCTGGAATAGTAGATGAGGAAATGCTTAAGATGTCTTATCACAGACTTGACCATATATTATATGGTATTGAGCATAATTATGATGATAGTAATATTACAAGAATATCAGATGCTTCTTTCGAGGAAATAGACAGAGTGAGGATGATTATAAGCAAATCTGAATACCTGAGATCGTGGCCGGTGAATCTAAGGTGATCAAAACTCTATAAAATAAAAAATCCCGAGTTATCCTTCACCATGGCTTCCGCTGTAGGCTACTAAAAATCCCGGGACTAACTTTAAGACTTTTCTCAGGGACTTTTCAGAATATAAACCAGAATCTGCTTCTTTTCAAAAACAGTTTCCAGTTTTATCTAAAAGTTGCCTCCTGTCTTAAGCTGAATTAAAAGATATCAAAAATAATTTTTTGTGTCAATATATTTGTTAAATATTTTTAAAAAACTGATTTTATTGTTAAAAGTCTATATTTCTTATATAGTTATAAATTATTTTTAAATATATTAATAAGAACAGGCTTCAAATCAAATATGAAGAATATAAAAAAAATAACAGTTATAGGCCTTGGC
>CBDUUS010000126.1:0-4446 GCA_965370465.1 uncultured bacterium
CAAAGAACAGATATCAAAGAGAACTGATCAAAAAGTATTTATATATTAGAAAAAACTCTGTTGGCGTATTTTTATATTATCATCTTTTAATATTTCAAGTTCTTCGGTTATTCCTATTGCCCCTTGTTTTATTAAAGTATTATTGGCACATTTTTTATTATTATCAATATATCTAACATAGATTTTTCTGAATTCTTCCATATTAAATTTTTTAATTTTCTTTAAACCATCAATGACTCCTTCCCAGGTACCGCCTCTAAAATTTGACTCTGCTACATAGATGTCATTTGCAAGACCATAAATATATCGGTTCCTTCCCATAGCTAACCCAATCGCCCAGGGTGCTTTCGGATAAAAGGTACTTACTACAAGAATATTTCCATGAATGATCTCTTGATAGTATTTTTTGAAACCGCCGGAGAATGTAAGAATTCCCTGTGGAAGCACAATAATGCTCTGGCCGTCATTTTGTAAAGCTATTTCCAATGATAATCTATCCACGCCTTTTGCAAAGCCACTGACAATGACATTGCCTTGATTGACCAGTTTTTCAGTTATTTTTTTCGTGAAGTCTATACCTTCAGCACTTACATTTCTTGAACCTACAACTGCGATTTTCTCTTTATGTAGAATTTCTTTATTACCTTTTATATAGAGCAGGGGAGGAGAATATGTGATACCTAAATTATCATTTAAGGTTTTCGGATATTCTTTTGAATATATAGGAATAATTTCAAATCCATTATTGAATAATTCATCAATCAGATAAGCATATTTTGGCAATTCTTGTCTGACTTTTTTGATATCAGCCATTTCTTTTTCAGTAAAAGCACAGGTATCCATGAATGTTTCATTGTTAGATGTGAAAAATTCTGCAAATGTAAGTTTTTCCTCTTGCAAAATTTTATTGATAAGTTTATTAATTCTCTCGGTCCTCCATCCTGGAAGATGAGCTATTGCAACCAGATATGTGTATTCATTTATATTTAACATTTTAAGTAGTTATTTTAATAGTTTATTAAGTCTCGATCTTATGGAACCACCATTACGTTTAAAATAATCTGAAAGATCCTTTATACTAAAGTCATTATTGTATAATTCCACTAACTTCCTGTCATCTTTATCTGTCCATGGCTTATATGCATTGGCATTACTTTTACGTTCCTCTTTTACAGTATAACTTTTATTTTTAATATTTTCATTTATTTTTATATTGGTTTCTGGCAAATCTGGATTTTTATTAGTATAAGTATCCGAGTCAGCCTTATTATTAAATGATCCGCCAATAGTCCTGGCAATTACCAGAGGGGTTATTTTAGATATTTCATGCCGGGACAGTATTTTTGCAATCTCTTTGATAGTGGCTCCACTGTCAAAAACATCATCAATTAATAGAATCTTTTTGTTTTTAATTTCACAGGGTTTCCTATAATCATATACGTCTTTTACATTTTCTTTCTTATTTATATTATTTTGAAATATTTTTTGAGGTTTGCTGTTTTTTATTTTATATAAATTGTAAGAAATTGGAATTTTTAAGATTACTGATATTCTTTCAGCAAAATTCTCCACTAAATCTTTTGATTCGGTTGGTGGAATAAATAGAATAATATCAAATATAATATTTTTAAAGGCTTTTTTGTATGCCCTTAATGTTAATTTCAGTAATGAATCTGGAAAGTAGCCACCATTTTCATATTTACATTTATGTATGACTGCTCCTGTATCTGAAAATCCATAATAAGATGCTGCAATTCCATTGGATAATTTGAATTTTTTAACAGCAATATTTAATTCTGGGAAATTGTTATCATGAAAGTTTTCCAATTCTTTTTCAATCTTTGGAGGGTTTTTCCATGTAGGGGTATTTCTTTTTAGGCAATTATCACATTTCCCGCAAACTATATCAGTTCTGTCCCCAAGATAATTTCTTAAGTATTTCATTCGACAAGTCGTACTTTCCATATACTCAATCATTCTATCAAGCTCTTCAAGACGGTGTTTTTTGAACTTATCAAATAATAGAAAATCTAAATTTGGAGCATTAAATTGATATTCATATCTTTTTTTACTTCCGTACAGTACTTCCTTGATAATTCCCTGTTCAATTAAGCCCGCCTTAATTACTTCCAATTGGGTTTTCGTCAGGTCACTTTCAATTATAAGTTTTTTTGTATCGGGCGGTTCTGAAGAACTTTTTATAATATCAATAATTTTCTCATATTTATCTTTTGAAGGACGAGCATTATTTATAAAATATTCAGGTAAATCTCTGTCAGAAGAGTGATAAAATAAAAATATATATGTGTCATTCCCGTCTCTGCCGGCTCTTCCAATTTCTTGATAATAATGAATTGGAGACTGGGGGAACTGGGTATGGATAATAAACCTGATATCCTTTTTATCAATTCCCATACCCAGTGCATTGGTTGATACAATACATTTATATTCATTGTTCATTAATTTAGATTCTATATCTCTTCTGAGCTCATCTGTGAGACCAGCATTATAGGCGATTGCATTAATTCCCCGGGAAATGAGAAAGTTGGCATAAATTTCTGTGTTTACTCTCGTTCCTGTATAAATGAAGCCAGTTCCTGGCAACTTTTCTACAAGTTTGAGTATTCCTCCAAATTTATCCTCTTCGCCATATACTCTAATAACCCGGATTTTAAAATTATCTCTTAGCAGGCTTCCTCTGATGCATGAAATATCAGCCGAGTCTAATTGTGATTTAATATCTTCTTCTACTTTATGCGTAGCTGTAGCAGTAACTGCTAAAACTGGAAAGCTTGCAGGCAGTAACTTTACTAAATCAATAATTCTTTTAAACGCAGGTCTAAAATCATGTCCCCAGGCTGATATGCAATGAGCTTCATCTATAACTATCATTTTTAAATTTAATTCTCTTACACTTTCAAGCCATTTAATATTATCTCTACGTTCAGGAGCGATATATAATATTTTTATTTTATTCTTCAGGGCTTCATCAATAATTCTATTGTTCTCGCTATCGTCCTGTCCGCTATTAATACATTCTGCCTTGATGCCCAAACTTTTTAAATAGCTTACCTGGTCCCTCATTAAAGCTATTAAAGGAGAAAAAACAACTGTTATTCCATCAAATAAAGTAGCAGGAAATTGGTAACAAAGAGACTTTCCAAAGCCTGTCTTATGTATTAGAAGAACCTTTTCTCCTTTTAGAATTTTTTCAATAACATTCCACTGCTCGTCATAAAATGATTCTAATCCAAAATTTATATTCAGTTTTTTTTCTGCTTGTTCTTTATTCATTTGGATCCAAGTCTTTTTATATGGCTACAGGATTAGCCTATCATTACTATTTGATGATAAGAAATTAGTTTATTAAAAAATAGGATATTGAATTCTATCATTTTAAAATACCTTTGTGAATTTATTATATAGATATGTAATACTGTTAAATAATATTCTTTTAATTATTGTGTCTCATATTATATTTACCATCTTGATAACTATGCTGTATGCTGCATATAATATGAAGTATAAGGATAAATATGACAGGAAAGAAGCCTCTAATTATTTTTGATTTAAAAGAGGTACAAAAATAATTGAAACAGCCAATGGAACCGCGGGATGTGGAAAAGAATATGAATATAGAAATAATCGGAACCGAGTCTTTTGGGGTAAGGGGCATGTGCTGTTTTGTGGAAACAAAAAGCAGGAAGATACTGATTGATCCCGGTATTGCTCTGGGTTATATGAGATATGGTCTTCTTCCGCATCCTTATCAGGTGGCAGCGGATGAGAGAATACAGAAAAAGATTATAAAAAAATGGTCCGAAGCTACAGATATAGTGATCAGCCATTTTCATGGGGACCATGTTCCACTGGCAGATGCCAATCCTTATCAGCTTGATTTAAAAAAACTAATTGGAATAAATCCTGATGTCCGGATATGGACAAAAGCCTTATCACATCTTTCTCTAACTGAAAGAAAAAGAGCAGAATCTTTTTCTTCTATCTTAAATAAAGATTTAATTGAAGCAGAGGGTAAAAAAGACGGGGTCCTGTCTTTTTCAAAACAGGTGTCCCATGGTGATGATAAGAACAATAATGTAACCGTAATGATGACAAAAATTGAGGAAGACAATGTATTTGTACACGCATCTGATATTCAGTTATTTAGTAGTGAAACAGTTCTTAAAATAATAGAGTGGAAACCCGATATTGTATTTGCTGGCGGTCCTCCCCTATATCTATCAGGCAGAATTTCCCAAAAACAAATTGATAAAGCCTGGAGTAATGCTATACGGCTATCGCAGGATACAGGTATTTAAATAATCGATCACCATTTGATGAGAAATATTGAAGGAGAAAGATGGCTGGAACGTTTAAATTCTGATACAGGAAGAAAAATCATATGCGGAGCCGATTTCATGGGAAAACCCAGAAAACTGCTTGAAG
>CBDUUS010000127.1:0-4432 GCA_965370465.1 uncultured bacterium
CCTTACCGCAGGCTGTGGACGGATTACTCTTAGAAGTTTTTAAATCTGTTTTATTATTCATATATCCATTCCGACTTTTTCTATTATATGATAATGCTAGTAGGTTATGATAGATTATTTTATCAAAATTTACAAATTCAGCCGGATGAAGACAGGTATGTTTTAAGCGGACACCACTGGCCCGAAGAAGAAAATCCTCAGGCTATCCATAATGTGCCGATTGTATTAAAAGGGCCATTATTATAGAATGAATAGTTCAATTATATTATAATTTATTCTATCAATGGGTAATAAACGGATTATAGCGATGAGAAGAATAATAACAAACAAAAGTATATCAGTATATATTCTGACATTTATAGCAGTGATATCTTTAATATTTACAGCAGGGTGCGGGTTCTTTGGTGATGAGCCGGAAGATAGCGGGGAGGACAGCAGCGAGGAAGAAGAAAATGGAACAGCCGAGGAAGAATTGCTGTCATCGAATATAATCACGACGATCACTCTCTGGGATTATCTGGAACCCAGGGAAAGGATGGCCCTGATGGAAAGCCGTGATCAATTTTTATCTGCAAATAGGGATATAAATATCGAGACAAGACATTTCAGGAGCCAGGAAGAACTGCAGGACCAGTTTGAGGCAGCAAGCCTTGCCGGGGCGGGACCGCAGCTTCTTATGCTCAATTTTGACGGAGTCAACAGGCTTGCTGCCTCAAATGTAGTCAGGGAAATAGTAGACGAGGTGGATTATGCTTTTGTCCTGAATGGCCTGGAAGAGATAGCTGCTTATAATGACAGGAACTACATTGTTCCTTTTAGAGCATATGATTTTTTAATGTTTTTCTATAATAAGGACCTGGTGGAAGATGTTCCCGATGACTTTGAAGCCGTTTTTGCATATATCCAGGAAATGCAGCAGACGGGGGAAACAGAGGAAGAAGTGTTTGGATTTCTATTGAATGAAAGTGAAGCAGATTGGATAATACCTTTCATAGGGGGGTACAATGGATGGATAATTGATTATGCTTCAAACTCGCTGACCCTTGACTCGCAGGCAATGCAGAAAACGCTGGAATTTCTGGATTATGCATATAATCAGGAAAATATACTGCAGAGCGGGCTGGAATATGGCGATATAAATGAGCTCTTTAAAGCAGGAAGGGCGCATATGATAATCGATCATTACAGCGCAGCAGAAGAATATATCGATGCAGGCATATACCTGGGTCTTGCAAATATACCCGGGGTCCCGGGGACAGGAAGATATCCCACCCCGCATATATCGGGTCTTGGCTTTATGATAAATGTGAATACTTATGGAGAACAGCTTGATGCAGCAAGGGAATTTATAGGCTTTATGCTAACTGAAGATATGCAGGTCTCATGGAATGAAAGCACTACAACACTTCCAGTGCTGACAGGTCCTGGCAAAAATGAAGAAATTACCGGTGATCTGCTGCTTAAAGCTGCTTTTGAACAGGCAGGGATATGCAGAGGGAAACCATACAGCCAGCTTATTATGATAATAAGAAATGCAATAAGCGATAATGTTAAAAGTATGCTGGCAGGAGATATCGTGCCCGGGGATGCTGCTTCAAAAATACAGGACGATGCCATAAGGCTGAGGTCCGGCACACTGCCTCTTGAAAAACGGGAAGAAGATCTGCAAACTGAAAACGGTACGGAGGACCAGGCAAAACAGGATGGTTAGAAATAGCAAAACATGCTTATTTAAGGACAGTATACAAAATGGCTGATTTTGAAAGAGATAATGGTAAAAGATCTTTCTTTATAAAGGGATGCGCGCTTATCATAGCAGCCGTAATATTCATAGTGCTGGGGGCTCTGTTTATGCTGGGCGCCCTTTCGGTAATCCACGGGGTTCCGCCGGGGGAACTATTATCCGGAAAGGCGGCTCTGACAATAGCAGAAAAAACACCGTCAGAAAAAACCGATACCGAAGTAGGCCAGCCTGGTGAAAAACTCGATCTTCCAGGACTCGAGGAAAAAATAGAAGGAAAAGAGTTTCTGCTCGAGGAATTTGATAATGCGATCAGCAGGATAGTGGAGGAAGTCAGTCCGATGGTCGTAAATATACGGGTATCTGTTACCGGGGAAAATATTCTTGGTGATGAGGTGCGATCGGAAGGTCTCGGTTCAGGAATCATCTATAAAGAAGACGGCTATATAATAACTAATAATCATGTGGCGGGAATGGCCGATGAGATAATAGTGACCTTATTTGACGGCACTGAATATCCGGCAGAGCTAATTGGAGGCGATCCAAATACAGATATTGCTGTAGTGAAGATAGATGCGGACCGGGAACTGAAAGCGGCAGGCTTTATATCTATTGATGATGTAAAAGTGGGGGAGCTGGCTATTGCAGTAGGAAGCCCCTTCGGGCTTCAGCAGACCGTGACCACAGGAGTAATAAGCGCAAAGGGAAGAGACATAACACTATCTGCTGATATGATCCCGATGGTCAATTTAATACAGACAGACGCAGCTATAAACCAGGGAAACAGCGGGGGCCCCCTTATTAATTCTTCGGGCCAGGTCATAGGGATAAACACCCTTATATTCTCGCCTTCTGGAAGCAGCGCAGGAATAGGCTTTTCAATTCCCAGCGATACAGCGGTAAATATAGCTGATCAGATAATTAATTACGGCAGGGCAAGAATACCTTATATCGGAGTTGAGATGGGACAAAACGGGACCGATATAGCAGGAGTATATATTGTCAATGCCCAGGAAGGGTATCCGGCAAACAGAGCCGGTATAAGAACCGGCGATGTAATAGTTGAATTTGACGGAGTACAGATCCAGACACCCTATGAATTGTTTGCAGAAATGCTCAAATCTGATGTAGGTGATGAAATAGAGCTCAGAGTATACAGGGACGGAAAATATATAATATTTGATCTGATCCTGGTCGAGGCTCCTTATACAGAAAACACCGGACAGGAATAAAATATTGGAGAGAAAAAAAAGAGGGATTTCAGGAAAAACGGCTGATGACAAAGATCTTGTAGCACGGGCAAAAAAGGGAGATAAAGCTGCTTTTGAGGGTCTTGTTAAGATGTATTCAAAATATGTATACACCACTTCCTTCTTTATTTTAAGGGATCCCCATGAAGCAGAAGATGCAAGCCAGGAAGTATTTGTAAAAGTATATCTTTCCATAAAAGGGTTCCGCGGACTCTCAAGTTTTAAGACATGGATAAGAAAGCTAACGGTAAATACATGCATAGATAAATTAAGGCTGAGATCCAAACTGAATGATAGAAAGGTAAGCCTGGATAGGATCACTGAAGAATATGAGGTAGTATTTACAAAATTTTCCCAGAGCCTTGAAAAAAGCTTTTTCCGCCAGGAAGCGGTAAAGGAAGTTCTAAAGATAGTAGTAAATATGGAAGAGAACTACAGGTTGCCGCTAATACTCAGGGATTTGCAGGACTATAGCTACCGCGAGATAGCGGACCTTACCGGAAAACCCATAGGAACGGTAAAGACAAATATTCACAGGGCAAGGAAGATCATAAAGGAAAAATTAAAGACTTATAAATAGGGCATGCATTAAATGCAGCCGGGCAGCCTGAAACAAAAAGTTTGTAAATCAATCTAATATTATAGAGTATTTTAAAGTTTAATAAAAAACAGGATATGACTTCACTAAAACCGGTGATTAAAAAGTGAACGATATAAAAAAATTTTTAAAAATTGCAAAAGATGCAGTTGTAGAGCCCAAAGACAGATTTGAAGACAAGATCATCGATAGGATCTCCCATATAGAGGAAAAGGATAAAGAAGAGCTCCTCGATGATAATTTCAGAGATTTCCTTAAAAAAAGCAATTCAAAACCATACCTTCTGGAACAAAAGATAAGATCAAACCCCGGTGTTTTTGCTTTGATATCTATCATGCTGGTGGGCATAATAGCCCTGTTTGCACACTTTGTAAGGATAATCCTTATTGAAGAAAACAGATAAATTATCTTTTTCTAAAAATAAGTCCCAGGATCATAAGGGCAAGTATTATTATCCAGAACCAGGGATTTACAAAAAGGTCCCGGAGCGGCTCATAAGTGAAATTTCCAAAGACATCAGCGAGAAGGCCCTCAAGCCATTTATAAAACTGCTCGAAAAGGGAAGAGATATTATCCTTTGTAAAAAAATTCTTTATGATTTCCATGATAGTAGATTTTAACTGTAATAATATTTTTTGTAAATGATCCAAAACAGGTAAAAAAATATTAATACCCATTCTTCCTCAGGTCCTGAAATGGCAATAAGAATAGGAAAGGCTGCTAAAATATCCCCGGAGAGCCGGCTCAATATGCAAACTAAATTAGATCTATGGAAAGTAGAGCAAAAAAATCCTGAAGGTTTTCCTTTTCCAGTTAAAACCAGCAATGAAGGGAATAAGGAAA
>CBDUUS010000128.1:0-4426 GCA_965370465.1 uncultured bacterium
TGTATAAATAAAATACTATTAATTTGTGTAAGGCCGCATGATAAGGCTTTAAAATAAATCTTTCGTAAAACTGCTAATCAGAACATTTATATATTAAAGAATGAATGTTACTATTAGGAATATTGGTCTGAAGGCATTCAAGAGTTTCGCTATAAGCTTTAAGACAAGTAGCCAGTACCTAATAATACAACTTCAGAAGAATATTGAAGTATGAAAAATTATGTAAAGGTAATATTATCAGTATCTATAGGAATTTTTTATATCTGGTCATTGTTTTAATTTAAGCCCGAGTATATTTAATATACAAAAAGAAATTTTTTAAAAATGGCAAAATTGCTAAAAATAAAAGCTCTTTTTAAGCTTCCCATAATTTCCTGGGCTCTGTATGATTTTGCGAATACTTCATTTGCTGTTGTTATTATGACAATAGTATTTCCTGTATATTTTACAAATGTGATTGTTTCTGGCTCAGGTTACGGGCTAAACTTTGGAGATCTTATGTGGGGGGTATGCAGTGGTGCCACCATGCTCCTTGCAGCACTTATCGCACCAATTTTTGGGGCAGTAGCAGATACATGTAGGTCTAAGAATAAATTCTTAATTATCCTTACATGCATCAGTGTATTCTTTTGCTTTCTGCTTTATTTTTTAGGCAGCGGGATGATTGTTGCTGCTATGATTTTATTTATAGCATCAAATTTCTTTTATCAGACCTCAATGATGTTTTATAATTCTTTCCTGCCGGAGCTTTCAAACAGGGATAATACAGGAACAGTTTCTGGATTTGGATTTGCCCTTGGGTATCTGGGCGGACTTATTACACTGCTTATAATATTTCCTTTTTTGGCAGGGGGACTCGAAGCCCAAAATTTGACAGGTATAAGGATGACCTTTGTAATAACAGCAGTATTTTTTCTTGTTTTCTCAATACCTTCATTTTTATTTTTAAAAGATAAACCTGCAAAAAGAGTCATAACCGTAAAGACTTCTTATGTAAGGTATGGATTTAGCAGACTTGCAAATACCTTGAGGAATATAAGGCATAACAGGAATTTGCTTAAGTTTTTACTGGCGTATTTTTTATTTAGCAATGCCTTTTCAGTACTTGCGGTGTATGCATCAATTTATGCAAGAAATACTTTGGACCTGACTCTTCCTCAGATAGTTCTACTTTTTATTATTGGAAACATTCCAACTATTATAAGTTCATTTTTCTTTGGATGGTTAATTGACAGGATTGGAGCAAAAAATGTTATTATAATAACTCTAACAATATGGATAATTATTATACTTCTAATTGCCATTATTGATTTAAAGGTTCTGTTTTATATAGCTTATGTATTGATGGCAATAGCAACAGGTTCTACACTGATTGCTTCAAGAAGTCTTATGACTTTTTTAATTCCAGCGGGAAGAGAAGCGGAGTATTTTAGTTTTTATTCCATAGGCGGTAAATTTTCTGCTATTTTAGGGCCAGTGACCTTTGGTCTTATATCTTATTTTACGAAAAGCCAGAGAATTGCACTTTTAAGCACCCTATTTTTTTTAGTTAGCGGACTTATAATAATCAAGTTTGTAAAAGTTCCAAAAAGGAGACCGGGATTATAATATAAACCCTATTCAGTGGGAAATATCAATAATTGCGCCATAGATATATTAAGGAAGTACAATTCTTTATATAATCAAAATATATTATTATAATTACAGTAAATATTGGTAATATTTGGTACTATTCTGTATGATTTATTATTAGGAGAAAGGAGCATAATATGCTAAGAAAAATCGAATGCTATATTCAACCCTCAAAACTTGATGAGATAAAAGATGCGCTTATAGATGCAGGGGTGGACGGTATGTCAGTATCAGAGATCCAGGGTTTTGGCCGCCAGCACGGACAGTTAGCCGGAGAAGCAGCTGATCAGAAGGTAAAGTTCAGACCCAAAACAAAACTGGAAATAGTAGTAGATGAGGAAATAGTAGATGATATTACAAAACTTATAGTAAAACTTGCCAAAACAGGAAAGATAGGAGCAGGAAAAATATTTATACTTCCTGTTGAAGATGCAGTGCGGATAAGGACCTCAGAATCAGGTAAATCAGCAATTTATTGATCTAATATAAATAAAAGGAAAGAATAGATAAAGATATGATTATCAATAGGAGATATTGATGTTCAAGACATGGATGGAAATATTTTTAGGGAATATTGGCAAATACATTATAGATTTTATTGCCAGCTATTATTATTATATAATCCCCCCGGTGATCCTTTACGGGATATTTCTTACTATATCTTCATACAATTTAAAGAGAATAGAAAAAAGTGTAAACCAAAAAATAATCGAACAGGCAAGGATCATAATAGCAAGGGATAAGGGAATAAACTATGTGGACCTTGTGGACAGGATAACCATTGATTGGGATATGATAATAGATAAGCGGTCATTCTTCCCCTATATTTCACAGGAATCGGATCTGTGGGTCTCCAGAGTCTCACGCGAAAATATAAGGGATATAATAATGCATAATGATGCTAAAATAAGACTGGTTTTGGAGAGGAACAGAATATTTATTATTGGTTCTGAACCGGAGATCAGGGAAAATCTTTATACGGAACTTATTCACAGGGTAACCCGGAAAAAATATTAGGAGTCTGTCCGAGAATTGGATCCTGCTCCCAGGGGCACTTATACAAACAGGTTTATTATCGGTTTTATTATCTGAAGCAGTATCCAGAAAAATACATTTGAACTTGCACCTATGCTTGAAACTCCGGAATATCCTTCTACAAGTCCAAATTCATATTTTATAAGAAAATTTGTAAAGAACTGTCCCATATCAGTTGTGATCCATAATATAAGAGGCACTATCAGTATTGAAGAGATGAAGCTCCTGAAAAGATCTCCCCGGGAAAGAGTCACTGCCCATATGATCAGAAAAGGAATCATGACAAGGTCCGCACTGGGAAGCACAGTATTACCCGGAAGCAATGTCGACAGATATATTGTAAGAGGTATCAAGATAACAGATAGTCCTATTACTGAAGGATGTCCCACAAGCACTATCGAATCAAGTCCGATATAAATGGTCCTTCGCGTCACTCGTCTCCTTATAAGGCTATTTAGATCATTTATTGCCGGGACAAGGCCCTTCATCAATAGATTGACAAAGCGGGGAAGCAGGATCATTATTATAGACAGCCTCAGTCCGCTGGTACATGCATGAAGCAGATCCGGACCTGTGTTTAACATCAGGGTCCTGTATCTCGTTATGAGTCCTATGGCAAATCCCATAAAAAAACCAAGGATCATCGGTTCTGAAAAAACACCAAGCCTGTACTGTATTTCATCATAAAAAAGATGCACCCTTTTTATTAAAGGGATCTTATTCATTATAGTATTTACAGCATGGGGCAGAGGGGCCCAGCATATTATATGGGCCTGAGCATTGGAAATACCCTTTATGCCATAGTAAGCCTCTATATGGTGTGCATAAATATCAGCAAGGGTAAAAGTAATAGCAGCAGTTATTACAGCGATAAGTACGCCTATCCATTGCACTTCTGTTATTGTATATATTATTGAACCTGCGAGCAGAAAGCTCCAGTAACTCCAGAGATCGATATTTACGGTCCTCGTAAGCCTGAAAAAAAGCATTAATACATTAAGGCTGAGTACTGCCAGTATTATATATAAAAGAATAGGCGAGCTCAGTGATATGATTTCTGTCAGCATCCATCCGGTATCGATGATCTCATATTCCTTAAGAGAATTTATTAAAATAGTATTTGTCAGCGGTTCGAAGAAGTTTACAAATATAGTCAGAAGCAGGGAGACCCCTACCATTCCCAAAAAAATATACAGGCAGTTTTTCAGATTTTTTAAGACATTTCTTGTGGAAAAGAAGCCTAAAAGCAATAAAAGACAGGGTATTATTATAACCGGTCCTATATCGATCAGGTATTTAATAACTTTGTAAGTAGAAGACATAAAGCCTGTTTATTGTCTGATTTATATATCTTATGTAATATATCAGAATTTTTAATTTTATTTAACAGAATATGGTAAAATTTGGCCTTACGGTCCTTTATAAGGAGTAAAAATACTATATTGACTCTGAGACTGCTGGCTGGATCACCCATTTCGCTAAATGATACCGGTTCCTTCAGTACAGCAACAGCCATACCTTCCCGGATTATCATATTAGAATCTGTATGGGGTATTGCAATTTTGATGTTCCCGGTATCCAGGCCAGTAGGGTAGGACTTTTCTCTTTCAACCAGCGCATTGTAAAAATCTTCCCTGACAAAACCTTTCTCAAAAAGGTTTTTATAAAAAAGCTCGAACAGTTCCGAAGTACTGCTCACTGCAGGATCTATAAATATATTATCCTTATTTATCAGCATTTAAAAACCTGCTTCTTCCTC
>CBDUUS010000129.1:0-4384 GCA_965370465.1 uncultured bacterium
GGCAATTTTATTATACGAAAATTTCAGAATATTTGCACTAAAAATTGTAATTTTATCTCCTAATATTAATGCTAAAATATAGTCCTCTATTAATACGTGAGAGGGAAGATAATTTGCTCGATATATTATTTTGGTCGTTTATCATAGAAGATGAAGTTAAAATTAGGATTATTAAACTTCGGAGGAATATCTTATTGTCAGAATGAGTATATGAGTTTCATTATAGACTCAGTTTACTTTATTAAAATTTTTCCTACTGTTATCAGTTCACTAAGAGCAATAGTATTTTTTTCACCTTTATTTTTTAAGAAGTCTTTTAACTGCATTATCAAGAATCTCATCTGACTCAATATCTGATGTGATTAATTCCGAGGTATCTGCTATTTTAGTTTCAACAGCTTTTCCAGCCATAACAATTGCATCAATCACAAGTTCAGGATTAAGTTTTCCGGTATTGAAAACCAGGTCAAAATTGTCAATTTGATCCCATTTTATGTTATACATTTGTTCGATAAAAGATTGGCGAATTCTCTCTTTATGTATTATATATTTCTCAGCTTTTTTAGGATCTGGAATCCCTCTCATTTCCATAATAGCATTAATCCTTACATCTTTTGGTGCATAAACCAATACATCCAGGACGTCAATATATTCTACAAGACTGGCAAAGCTTCCTCGACCGACGATTA
The DNA here is from genome assembly GCA_965370465.1 of uncultured bacterium. GTDB lineage: Bacteria > Actinomycetota > Humimicrobiia > Humimicrobiales > Humimicrobiaceae > M55B120. Next base: position 690 of record CBDUUS010000129.1, read on the forward strand.
CAACATTGCCTGACTTTGCAATTGATAGTACTATCCTTTTATAAAAATCCTGCATGATTTTTGTAGTATCAAAATATCTTTCCCATATATCAAGTCCTGTATTATAGAATTTCTTAAACTCAGTTTCTCCATATTGATGCATTATCTCCTGTACCAGTTCCTTATCTGTATAATTATAATTCATACGTTTCGCCACCTCTTTTCCTATTAGTGTTCCTTTACGTCCCACCAGTCGAGAAATAGTTATAACAGCCATAGTATCCCCTTTCTACAAAGACTTTTCTTTTTCAAAAATTAATCAAGACTTTTTATTCTAATACCCACGGAAATAGTTTTGCACATATTTAATGGATAACTTTTTGTAACTATTTAGAGGGGTAAACCCCTATCAATGAATATTATTATAAACAATCTGGATTCAATTGCTATAAAATGATTTAAGATAGGGCGGGCACTATAATAGGGTCTCCCTCAAATGCAGCCCCAATCGCATCGATTACAGAAAGTGAATTCTTTCTTACAGTAGAGATATAGCCTCTGATACGACAGAATGTCCTGGCCCCATCAGCACTTCTAAAGGTACCTGATATTTTTTGCTGGACTTTCATCATTCTAATATCTCTTTCAGCGAGATTATTTTCAAAGGGAACATCAAAGTTATACATAAAAAGAAGTGTCTCTTCCCGGTACCTTTTTAAGCGCAGGAGCAAGTTTGTTGCCTTGCTCTGCTTGATCCTGCCCCGCTTTTTGGGCCCGTCTCTTTTCTTGACAGGCGGATTTTTAGCCAGGCCCCGTTTAATTATTTTATCATATCTATCTTTAAAGCTATCTATCTCATTTGTATCTAACTTATCTGTCACTATCCTTCTTTTATCTACATACTCTTTTATCTCTACAAGAAGAGAGGCCATATCAGATGTCCATTTCTGCTCACAGCACTCTCCTATGGCTTTCAGTTCTCTTAGGTGGTGGGTATTGCAAAGACCATGGCCGCAGTTGTATTTAAAATAGGTATCCCAGCCGTCATGGATTGCTATTCCATTAAAGTTGGGCAGGATATCTATATCATCTGTGGCAGCCTTTCCTCTTTTTGGATGGCACGCGTAATATGTGAGATCTTCTGTGGCCGCTACATGTAGCCACCATCTCTTTTGTTCTGTATATAGGCCAGTCTCATCAAAATGGACAACAGCAGAAGCGGTTACCTTATCTTTTATCATATCTTCTACAGGTTTTAGGGCCACAGAGCAAACCCTGTTTGCATTCACTATTGTGCCGGCAGAAAGTCCGGTGCCAAAAAGATCTAAAAATAGTTCTCTTGTACGACCGTAGGGCAGAAGCTGATACTGATTTAAATATACTGCAAAAGCTTTTATGCGCGGTCCGTACTGGGCCGGTTGGTCTATACCATCAGGAAAGCAGGCTATATTCAGCTGTCCGCAGTGCGGGCATCTCTTTTCCTCTGTCCTATGTTCGGTTACCTCTACTTCAATGGGAGGCAGATCAAATACCTGGCGCTTTCTGTAGCGGGCCGGCTCTTCTTTAAGAGATCTGCCGCAGCCGCTGCAGGTAGCTACACTGTGAACTATGATACTATCAGGTGTCTCTACCATTTTTAAGTTATGGCCCTTGTGCCCTTTTTGTCCGCCCGGGGACCTGCCTGTCTTTTTTCTAAGACTTCTTTTCTTTGTGGGCCAGTCAGTTGAAGGGGGCCTGCTGCTATTGGTGCTATTCTGTGAAAGTCTGTCTTCTAAAGCTTTTATACGCTTCTTTAGCTCTAAAATATCCTCTTGTTGTTTTAAAAGAATACTTTCAACAAGTTTTATTACTGCTTCAGGGCCAGCATTGTAAACTTTGATGATATCTTTACGCTTCACCTATAAGCGCCTTTCTAAATCTTTTTGTAAGCGGATAGAGATAAATATCTTTTATTGGGACCTTCATGGTACTGTATCTGTCATTTCTGCTTCTTCCTTTAGTCTCTCCTACATGGGTCCAGTTTGAAGCTTTGTAGCAGGTGCCCTTAAAGCGGTCCCGCTCTACAAATGTCTCAAGAAGATAAAGGGGGTGATCATATTTAGCTGTCCAATCATCTTTTATGCGCTGGCAGACTTTTGATAGTATGTGGCTCGCAAGATATTTTACACTGACCCATGGAAGGATTAGAAACCTTGTGTTATTGGTTGTAAGGGATAGATTCTTGCTTCTCTTTTCCCGGTCCCAGCCGATGAAGTCATCCCGGGGGCCAGAGGCCCAGGCTGCAGAACCAAAGAGAAGACAGGCAAGGGGCCTGCCACTGCTGTCATATACCATATATTTTAAATTCTCTCCTACGGTGCCGCTAAAGCCAAGATAGTGATAGAGTGAAAGAAAACATTTAAATAGTTCAAGCTCGTTTCTATCTTCTACCGGTTTTATCTGTATTGGCGATAGGTCTTTTAGTCTGGCCGAAATAGGCAGGCTGCTATGCAGAACAAGGCGGGTGGAGGAATTTCTTTTATCATTATTGGCCTTCTTCTTTGGGGCAGGCAGAGTGAGAAGCTTTTGCTTTTGTAGCTTTAAAAGAAGATTGCGGCATGACATGTCTTTTAAGCTGCCGTTAGCTGATTTAAAGTTCCACAGGATACATAATTCTTTTGAGAGGCGGGTACGCCCCCAGGATGGGTTTGTATCAATTAACTTTTTTATCAATTCTATATCTTCGGGAGCTATCTTTCGTCCCTGGGTAATCGTTGTTTTGCTCATGATAGTATAATAGCATATAACTGAATGGGAATCCAGTGTAAAAGTAGAATTGATTTCTGCTGGAAGTTAGAATATTATTGACCTGAGTTTTATGGCTGAATAGTTACTATATATATCATATTCATTTTTTATAGAATTTAAGTAATCCTCATAATCTTTTAATGCAGTAATTAATCCTGCTCCCAGGAGCATTGAATTTACTCCTTCAACATCTGTTCCTGCATACATCAGCCCCTTATCACCAGTAATTTTTATTTCCATTACCCTGCTGCTTACATTGCTAACACAGACTTTCATAACTGTAGGCTCTGTAATTATTGCAAAATCACCCTTATAGCCTTTTTTAACACATGCAAGGCTACCATTTGCTCCTCCAAATTCCTCATCTACAACACTCTCAATAATGACTTTACCTTTGATGGGAATATTAAGATCAAGAATTGCCTTAAGTGCAAATATGGAAGCTATTATTCCACCTTTCATATCGCATGAACCCAGACCATATATTTTTCCATTAATTAATTTTGGCATAAATGGTTCTGTTTTTTTCCACTCGAAATCATGTGAAGGTACCGTATCAATATGGCCATTAAAGATTAATGTCTTTTTTTCACCTTTACCTATAAAACCAACTAAATTATCTCTATTTGTATAATCTCTACCCTTCAGATATGCTTTATCCTCTTTGAAGCCTTCAACTTCATCCGGAGAAAATCTATCTATTTCTAAACCCATATTTTTAAAGATATTCTCAATTATCTTCTGGCCATTATTTTCGTTTCCATATGGAGGAGTATTAATTGTATTAGCTGATACAACTTTAAATAATTTCCCAATAAGCCATTTTTTATTGGTATCAATATAATTTATTATTTTATTTTTCATCTTAGATCCCATTTCCTTTATGATAGTATTTATAGCTTCTTAACTCTTACACCCTTGCTATCTAC
>CBDUUS010000130.1:0-4376 GCA_965370465.1 uncultured bacterium
GGAACTAATAACTTATAGAATTAATGATAAATTTACCATAAAATACAATAATAAACCATTAGGCAAACACTCTCTTGGGCAAAGAGCAACTGCTTTAATTCTGTTCCTTCTTGCCCAAAAAGAAACTGATGTACTCATTATTGATCAACCGGAAGATGATCTGGACAACCAGACCATTTACGAAGATGTCATTAAAGAGATTAAATCTCTAAAAGGAGGCATGCAGTTCATTTTCGCCACTCATAATGCAAACATACCAGTTCTTGGCGATAGCGAAAAAATAGTATCCTGTAGTTATCTAGAATCTAAAATTGAAACTGCTGCTGGAACAATAGATAACCACCAAACACAAAACCAGATTGTTACTATTATGGAGGGTGGGAAAGAAGCATTTAACCGGCGCAAAAACATTTATGAATTATGGAGCCTGAAAGAATGAAAATAATCTCAAATTTAGAATTAATTGATGTGATTAAAGCTGGAGAAAATAGTACGGTAGAATTTAAACAAGGAACAATACATCAAGAATCTTTTTCTCAGGAAATAGTAGCGTTTGCTAATACAGAAGGCGGTACTATAATTTTTGGCATTGAAGATAACAGCGATAAAATTATAGGACTTTCAAAAAGTCAATCAGATGAAATTGATAAAAAAGTAGCAAATATAACAAATGACTTGATTAAACCTTACTTACAAATAATTACCAATACAGCATTAATAGATGAAAAGTTATTATTAATAATTATGGTCCCTAAAGGCAGTAATAAGCCTTATAATGCCAGAGGCGCTATTTTTGTTAGACAAGGAACCACCAAGCGGCTACTGTCAGACAAGGATGAGATTTTAAGATTATACCAAAACTCTGGTAACTTATATGCTGATGAAATGTTAGTCGATAATACATCTGCTGAAGATATTAATTTGGATAAAGTTAAGAATTATTTAAAAGCTCAAAGAAAAGAAGTTAAAGACATTGATGAGCGCCTGCTTGTAAATTTAGGTGTCTTAAAAAATAATAAACTAACGCTTGGCGGTCTGCTTTTCTTTGGCAAAAGACCTCAACAGTATAAACCTGTATTTTTAATTAAAGCTGTTTCATTTTTTGGAAATAGTATTGGTGGTAAAGAGTACAGAGAAAGCATTGATATAGAAGGTACTATTCCGGAATTATTTGATAGTGGAATTCGATTTCTTAAGAATAACTTAAAACATACACAGCAAGGGCAAAATTTCAATTCGACGGGGATATTAGAAATATCTCAAATAGCTATTGAAGAACTTCTGCAAAATGCGTTAATTCACAGAGACTATCTGAAAAATGCTCCTATACGTCTGCTAATTTTTGACAACCGCATTGAAATAATAAGTCCGGGAAAATTGCCCAATAATTTGACTATTGAAAAAATCAAATTAGGCAATGCTATAGCCCGAAACAACTTATTGGTTAGCTATTGCAGTAAAATAATGGTTTATCGCGGTCTTGGTTCGGGGATAACCCGTGCCTTTGAAGAACAAGCAAATATTGAGCTAATCAATGACGTTGAGGGAGAACAGTTTATCGTAATAATACCGAGACAGGAGACTAATAACTGAAACTCCAATTCGACTCAAAACAGAAATGGAATACCAAATAATCATGCCCTGCTTATATTGACCGCGCAGGCTTTGAACTCAGGTATCCTCGCTTTTGGATCAAGCGCAGGATTGGTCAGCCTGTTTGCCGGGGCATCTGCATAATGGAAGGGCACAAAAACTATTCCTTTTTTGATCTTTGAATCGACCATCGCCTTCGTCTTTATAGAACCCCTCCTTGTCCTTAGCACCACCATATCAGAATCCTTTATTCCGAGGGATGCGGCATCTTCCTCATTTATATGAGTTACTGCCATAGGAGCCATCTCATTTAATTCGTCCACCTTGCCCGACATGGTTCGGGTGTGAAAATGGTATAGTATTCTGCCGGTCGTAAGAATAAATGGATATTCTTTATCAGGTTCCTCGGCCGGAGGTCTGTGATCAACAGCAATGAAGGCCCCCTTGCCCCTGCTGAAGTTTTTAGAATGCAGTATGCTGGTCCCCGGATGGCTGTAATCTGTACAGGGCCACTGAAGGGCGGCATGTGCAAGCCTTTCATAATTTATCCCGCCATAAATTGGGGTAAGGTCCGCTATCTCATCCATTATTTCGCTGACAGAGCTGTATTCCATAGGATAACCCATGGCTTTTGAAAGGTCGCATATTATCTCCCAGTCTGGTATGGCCCGCCCGGGAGGGGTGATGGCTTTATTTACCATCTGTATCCTTCTCTCAGTATTGGTAAATGTCCCATCCTTTTCCGCAAAGCTTGCACCGGGCAGTATTATATCGGCAAACTCTGCGGTCTCGGTAAGGAAAATATCCTGGACAGCAATAAAGTCCAGCTTCTTTAAAGCTTCTGCGACATGGAGTATATCAGGATCGCTTAACATAGGATTTTCACCCATGATATATAATGCTTTGAGTTCGCCGCTTATTGCTTTTTCTATCATATCTGTAACGGCAAGACCCTTTATAGAGGGGAGCTTTTTACCCCAGGAATCTTCAAATTTCTTCCTTATATTATCATCTTCGACATTTTGGTATCCGCTGTAGACATTGGGAAGGGCTCCCATATCGCAGGCTCCCTGAACATTGTTCTGTCCCCTGAGAGGATTGACTCCGCCTCCGGGCTTTCCGACATTGCCTGTAAGCATTGAAAGATCGGCCACAGCTATTACATTATCTGTTCCGCATGTATGCTGTGTTATTCCCATGGAATAGAATATAGATGCGGGATCAGACTCGCCAAACAGTCTTGCTGCAGCAATAAGGTCGCTGCTGTCGACTCCCGAGATCTTCGCCACTTTTTCAGGAGTGTATTCAGACAATCTATCTGCCAGATCTTCAAAGCCTTCAGTTCTTTCTTCTATATATTGCCTGTCATAGAGGCCCTCATCATATATTATTTTCATTATTCCCATCAGTACTGCGATATCTGTTCCGGGCTTTTGCTTGAGATGTATGGCGCTGTATTTTGTTATGGGAATTGAACGGGGATCTATTATGATAAGTTTTAATCCGTTTTCAATAACATTTCTGATTATCTCATATCCTATTACCGGATGAGCCTCTGTCGTATTGGAGCCGATTATGATGGAAGCTTTTGAGTATTTTATATCGTCTATTGAATTTGTCATCGCTCCGCTTCCGAAAGTAGGTATAAGGCCGGTGATTGTGGAAGCATGGCACAGGCGCGCGCAGTGGTCTATATTATTAGTGCCTATAACAGCCCTGGCAAATTTGGACATCAGGAAATTCTCTTCATTTGTGACCTTTGCAGAGCTTAATATGCCAATAGAATCAGGACCATGCTTTTTGATTATTTCAGTAAGCCTCTCAGCAGTGGAAGCTATGGCTTTTTCCCAGCTTATCTCTTCAAATTTACTGCTGCTGCTTTTAATAAGAGGAGCTGTTAGCCTTTTTTCACTCTGTACAAAATCCAGGCCGAAACGCCCCTTAACGCATAGATTTCCCTGATTGGGTCCGGTGCCGGCAGGAGCCGAGACATTTACTATCTTATTATCCTTTATATGGAGGTCCATCTGGCAGCCTACTCCGCAATAGGGACATGTGGTGCGGACCTTTTTTACCTGCCATATCCTTGCTTTTTTTAGATATGGCTTTGGCTGGAGAGCGCCGACGGGACAGGTTGATATGCAGTTTCCACAGAAGACGCAATCAGTATCTTTAAGGGACTGCTCAAAAGCAGGGACCACTTCACTTTCAAAACCCCTCCCGGCATATCCGATGGCATTGGAGCCGATAAATTCATCGCACATCCTCACACATCTTCCACAGAGTATGCATTTCTCATTGTCTCTATATATAAAAGGATTGTCGTCCAGGACTTTTTTTTCATGTATCGCCCCTTTGAATCTGGATCCATCTATATCATAAAGATAGGCAAGATCTTGAAGGGTGCAGTTTCCGGCGGAATCACATGTCATGCAATCCAGAGGGTGGTCCGATATAATAAGTTCCAGATTAAGCCTTACAAGAGCCCTTATATGTTCACAGTCAGTAGTGACTTTCATACCGTCCTCTGCAGCAGTAATACAGGAGGGCACTGCTTCCGGCCTGCCCTCGATCTCCACAAGGCACAGGCGGCATGCACCCTGGGGTTTTAATCTCGGATCATAGCAAAGATGCGGTATGAAAATATCATTTGCCAGTGCGATCTCAAGGACAGTATGGCCCTTTAATGCTTCATATTTACAACCATTTATCTCTATATTGATCTTTTCCTTACCGCAGGCTGTGGACGGATTACTCTTAGAAGTTTTTAAATCTGTTTTATT
>CBDUUS010000131.1:0-4371 GCA_965370465.1 uncultured bacterium
GGTAGTAATGCAGCACTATCTTTTTCCCTTCATATTATATTCATATCCTGTCTTACTGGATAATATCAAGCCTTTTGATTATCTCATCGACATATCTGAGATGATAATTGTAGTCAAACAATCCGTCCAATTCTTTTTCCGTAAAAAGTTTCTTTACTTTACTATCTGCAGAGATATTTTCCCTGAAACTACCCTCTTCATTCCAGGCTTTGTGGGAAGTAGACTGGACCACAAGATAGGCGTCATCCCTATCCATCCCTTTATTGATCAGCGCCAGGAGCACTCTCTGGGAAAATATTATACCTCCATATTTCATAAGGTTGCGCTTCATATTATCTTCAATTACACCCAGGCCATCTACTACAAAATATGCTTTGTCAAGCAGATAATCAAGCAGGGCAAAGCTATCCGGTATTATTACCCTCTCTGCCGAAGAATGCGATATATCCCTTTCATGCCACAATACTATATTTTCCATAGCCGTGATTGTATTTGACCTTAAAACCCTGGCAAGACCGCATATCCTCTCACAGAGAATAGGGTTTTTCTTGTGAGGCATTGCAGAAGAACCTTTCTGTCCCTTTGCAAAAGGCTCTTCCAGCTCTTTTACATCGGTCCTCTGAAGATTTCTGATCTCAAGAGCAAGTTTTTCAAGCGTAGCACCGGCAATAGCAAGTGCCGAGATCAGCTGGGCGTGCCTGTCCCTCTGGATTATCTGTGTCGAAATAGGAGATGGCTTTAACTTCAGGATCCTGCATACCTTCTCTTCAAGCTGCGGACTTGAGTTAGCATATGTTCCCACAGCACCGGAAATCTTTCCATAACTTATTATATCCCTCGCTGCCTCCAACCTTTCAAGATTTCTCTTCATCTCAAAAGCATACATACAGAATTTAAGTCCCAGGGTAATAGGTTCGGCATGTATGCCATGGGTCCTTCCCACCATTACAGTATGTGCATACTTTATTGCCTTTTCCTTTAACAGGGCAGCAAAGCTTTTCATCTTCTTCTCAATTATATTTATTGCATCTATCATCTGAAGAGAAAGTGCTGTATCGCCTACATCAGAGGAAGTCAATCCATAATGCAGATACTTCGATGAATCACCAAGATGCGAGGAAACGTCAGTAAGAAAAGCTATAACATCATGATGAGTTTTTGATTCTATTTCTTCAATATTTTTTATGTCAAATTGTGATCTTTTATTTATATCTTCCGCAGCCTGCTCCGGTATCATACCAAGTTCTGCCTGGGCCGCAGCTACAGCCTTTTCGACTTCAAGCCATTTGGAAAACTTATTTTTATCCTCCCATATCCTGCCCATTTCTTTCGTAGTATATCTGGGAATCATATATGCCCCTCTCTGGATAAATCACTATGACAATATATCGGAATACCGGCTGCACCTTCATATGGCCGGCAGGTTATATCAGATAAACAGCGAGCCTACATCAATTCTTCGATTATTTTTTCCCTGAAAGATTGATAATTTTCAGAATCATTAAGATCAAGCAACTCGTCTCCGCAATCAAAAAAGACCTGATCATAATTATCAAGGCATAGCTCGCTTAGCTTAAGGAGCCACTTGATCTTTAGCCTCCAGCTGTTCAGGTCCGCCAGCCAGCTTCTTTCTTTATCAGGGATCTCTTCTTCTATAAATTTATTTATCTCTCTGGATCCTGATGATGCCTGGAAAAGAAACTCATCCTTTTCCGAAAGGCATGACAGATTAGCTATTTTTAAATCACTACTTTTTGGCATTTAAACCGTCCTTTTCTCATTAATCGGTTCAATATCAATAATATTCCTATGGAAGCTCTTTGCTTATATCGGATATACTTTCAAAAGTGTAGCCATTTGTAAGGTCTTTCACAAAAAGAATCCTACTTTAAATAATCTGAAAGGAATTCCTTAACCTCTTCATCATCTGCCAAAAGGTAGCTAATACCATCTATATTGGCACCGCTGGTAGGAATGGTTACCCTTTCAATATCCTTATTAGAAAATAATAGCACAAAACCAATGGAACAAAAATCCCATATGGTAAAATCCGACCTTGTTTCCTCATTCAGCACCATGAATATATCGGATGCATCATTAAAGGGGTTTATTATCTTAATTATAGTAGAAAAATTAGCTTTTTGTTTTATAAGCTCGCTTAGAAGGTATTGTTGCCTGTTTACTCTATCCAGGTCCGCTTTTGCTGTAGAGCGGCATCTTGCAAAGGAAAGCGCCTGCTGTCCATCCATAAGATACTCTCCAGGTTCAAAATCAGCTCCGGATAGTGGATCGTGGAGAGGCTCTTCTACAATTATCCTTACACCGCCCAGAATATCGATGACTCTTATAAAACCATTAAAGTTTAGCACCATTGTCCTGTCTATATCGATCCCTGTGAGCTCCTTTATCTCCTGTTTAGTCATCTCTGCCCCGCCATATACATAAGCTGCATTTATTTTATTCCACCCCTTGCCCTCAAGATGGACCCTTGTATCCCTTGGAATCGATATGAGAGAATCTTTTTCCCCCGGATTTGAAATATGAAAAACGATTATTGTATCTGTTCTCCCAATAAAATCATTGCTATCCTCTCTTTCATCGAGTCCCAGAAAAAGAAGATCTTTAGAAGCAAACAACCGGGTAAGGCCCGAAGAACCACCTTCTTGTCCCAAAGAACCGGTATTAGTGAAAAAGACACATAGAAAAACCAGAGATATTAACACAAAAAGACTGATGATAGTAATAAAGCAACCCCTGGTTTTGTTCATATCCTGACTTTAATGATAATTTTGTATTGTAAGTTAAAAGATCATTTATATTCCGCATATCCTGTATGAGACAAATAATACAGAGTGTGGAGTAATTTTTCAATAGGGTCCGTAGTCTGGATCTTAACTTTTTTTGGTACCTTTATCGGGACAGAAGTATAATTTATTATAACTTTTATTCCAGCTTTGACCAGTATATCGGTTACTTTCTGAGCCTGTGCGGGAGGGACGGCAATAATTGCTATCTCCATGTTTTTTTCTTTGATAATATCCTTGATCTCCCCTATATCCCTGACAGCTCTTTCAGAGATAGTCTTTCCAATCTTTGCAGGGTCATTATCAAAGACATTTTCTATCTTAAAACCAAATCTATCCAGCATCTCATAATTCAAAATGGCTCTGCCTAGATTACCGACTCCGACAAGTGCAATATGAACAGCTCTGTTGTAGCCCAATATATTATTAAAGGATATCATGAGCTCATCTATACTGAACCCGACTCCTCTTTTACCTTTTATCTTAAAATAAATAAAGTCCCTTCTGACTTCAGCGCTATTTATGCCGGTTCTTTCACTTATCTCCCTGGAAGTCACTGTGCGTTTGCCCGTTTCTTTTAACTGAACGATAAATTTAAGGTATTGTGATAATCTGGAGATAATGCCTTCGGAATAAATTTTTCCTTTCATTTTTAAACTCATATTCTATAATATATTTTTAATTTCTATGACAATTATTCTATATTATTTTTAATCCGTCCTGAAACTTTGATACATGATTGTAACAGAATGTTACAAGTTTTACAAGAGAAGTAAATGGTCGTGTCACATGATTATTTTATCCGGATCATAGAGGTAAAGATCAATAATCTCATGTATAGAATAGAAATTATATCTTAAAATCAATTATTCCCTTATCGACCGCAAAGGACCTTCCACATGCTCTGCATTCCATCTTTTTTCCATCCAACTCAAGGCCACTCTCCTGGCAGCCCGGGCATACCAGGATATCTATAAACTGTGAAATCTTACTGCCATGGGCACCTTCTTCAGAAAGCTTGGATGCAATTATGCCGGTACCGGCAGGTCCTTCTCCCCGGGAACTGCCGTTCCGTCCCTTAACAAATATGCTTGGACCAAGAGTTATGAAGGGGAATAATTTTTGATATATCCTTTCAAAAAGGACCATTATATTGCTGCCAAATATTTTCTTTAAAAATCCCAGCCTGAAGTTTGATACGCTAATGATCTTTTCTATATTAATATTTCTTGAAGACAATTGATCATTTATGTCTGCCGGGTGATAATTCTTTATTGTCTCTCCGATCTGAGATGGGGTTTTACTGAAGGGTGAGACATCCATTTTTCCAATAAAGAATCTCAATATATTTTTTATATTTCTCTTATTTGCGAATTCTAGAAGATAAAGACCGCCATCTTTTAAGATCCGCCCTATCTCATCAAAATATTTACCGGGACGCTCCAGATGATGGACAACTCTTACAGTCAGGATCACATCTGCAGTATCTGATCTAAAGGGCAGCTTTGTTGCATCAGCTGCGATATAAAGGACTCTGGGAACCCTGCCTCCGGTTTCTGATAAAAAC